>JBEBWR010000144.1:0-8021 GCA_040392045.1 Chthoniobacter flavus
GGCCATTGCCCCAAACACATAGGCGGCCCCCTCGATCCCTCCGATCCGGTCCATGAAATAGTCGAGCTTTTCATAGTCGCGATCCCCGCGTGCGTTGAACCAGGTATAGGGACCGTCCGGGCCGTCGATCTTCGGATTATAGTTCCACTCGGTAAGGTGACTCTCCGCATGGCTCAGCCCATGAGCATCCAGACAATCGCGCACCATCCTTGCGCTCCTGACGAGGTTCTCCCAGGAATCGCCATACTGGTGCCATGAGATCGAGTCGATCGGCCCCGCGCCCACAATATCGCCGATATGCCGCCACGGGTTTTCCTCCCGGTAGAGCGGATGCCCGGGGGGGAATACAAAATCCGGCCGTCCATATCCCGCCAGTCCGATTTTCCAATCCGCCCCATGGGCCTTGAACGCCCGCGCCACTGCTCCATAAAGGCGGTAGAACTCTTCCGTCGTTCCCGTCCAGCAGGGGCGACGCTCTGCGGGCAGGACCCATGAGTTGCTCGGCTCATTCCAGAACTGCCACTGCCGGATATTCCACTCATGTCCATCGGCCCATCCCTCATTATAGTGTCTTGCGATATTCAGGCAGACCCGGGCCAATACTTCCGGCCGCCAGCGCCCCGCGACCACATACCATTTCCCGGGCTGACACCGGCTCTCGATACTTTCGCCCAGCCGGAAGTAAACTTCGCAGCCTGCCTCAAGAATCTTCGCTACATAGTCATCGGTCGGCCCGAAACGATAATTTGCGGGATCATCCGGGTCCGCATCGGGGTTCGGGAAAAGGTAATGAAGGTCGATGACGTCCATTGCCGTCCGGTTGCAATCGTGGGTCCGCACGGATGGAATCTTCATGCGCCGGAAGGCTTCGGTAAAATCCCAGGCGTAGTGTCTATCCACCGGACCGAGATTCACTCCGTTTAATGCCCGGACCACGCCGGGCGATTCCTGCAAGTTGATTTGGAACATAAAAAGCTAACGATTTCCGTCAAAGTAGCGCCACACCCGGATCTGCGCCGTTGGCGCATCATTCAGCTTGGGATAGCTCTCCGGAGTAATCCACTCGGGCATGGGGATGACGGCGACATGGCCATCACCGAACAGTACCGGCCAGCGGTCGCCATGATGCGAGATCTTGTGAGTGGCGTTCCCGGGGATGCCAAGGAAGTAACAGCTGATGACGGCGTGACCTGCTACGTGCCCGATCTGCCGGGAGAGCATCGTAGCGCTGCTGCCGGTGGTCTTACGGCCCCGGCAGACGTAGGAGCTGTAGGCATCCTGCTTGGCAAAGTCGCGACCGCCGTAGGCTCGCTTGAAGCCTTTGTCCGCCGGGCAGAAGAAGACATCGTAGCTCTTCACATAAGCGGCGGCGTCCCGCCCGATGGAGAGCGCCTTGTTTCCCAGCGCGTTCCGCGCGCCGCTGTAGGTGCTGTCGTCCACCGGATCGCGGTAGTACGACCAGTACCCTTGCCGATCCGCTGCCGACGCCGCCATTGCTACCGATAACTGACGCAGGTGATGAATGCACCCGGTCAGCTTCGCCTGGCTTATCAGTCGCGCCGATACCGGGAGTGCGATCAGTAACAGCGCCGTAATGACCACAACAGCGACCATCCCTTCCACAAGGGAGAAGCCGCGACGGTAACCGCAATGAGAGGGGGGAGGGTTCATCGGTTTTCAGGGAGGAGGCACGCCGCACGATTCCCGTAGGTGCGGCGTACAGGAAAGAAGCAAACCTTCCGAAGGGATCGGGGGACTCTTTTTCCCGATGAGGGAGAGGAGCAGTTGCGTCTGACGATTCGGGCGATAGCCCGGCCGTGCCGCCGTCTCATGAACACGCTGTCGGGTGGCGGCGCTATAGCGCTGATCCCCGCCGTTGAGCACGTCGGAGATGGTATTCACGGAGAGATTCAGCTCTCTGGCGATGTCTTTCAGCGTCATTGCTTCAGCTCTTAGCGCTAGGAATAGGGTCTTAGCGTTAAGAATGCAACATCTTTTCTCCCCATAGGGGCTTTTATGGTAGCGGAAATCCGATACCCGGAGAGAGGGAGGTGTAATGATGAAAACAGCCGCTTTGATCTGGGGTCTCTTCTTTCTGCTGCTTGGTCTGCTGGGGATGATCCCGTCGTTTGCCATGGAGGGGACGATCTTCGGGGTACTCACGGAGAATCCGCTCTACAGCGCTCTTTATTGGATCACCGGCGTGATCGGGCTGCTCGTGGGGATTTCTTCGCAGCAGGCGGCGCGGTTTTACTTTGAGGTGACGGGCGTGGTCTACGCGCTGCTGGCGATCTTTGGATTCTTTCAGGGCGCACGCCAGCTTTCCGAATCGATCCCCTTCAGCTCCACGAGCACGTGGTTTCACACGATTATCGCCGCCGCGGCTCTGGCGCTCGGCTACCTCTGGCGGCGCGAACCGCAGAAGCGGAGGCCCCGCTATGGTTCATAGCCGTGGGGATGGCGCTGATGCCATGCCCAGGCGCTTTCGATGACTGCCGCGATCGACTCATAGCGCGGCTGCCATCCGAGTTCCTCGCGGATGCGCTCGGAGGCGGCGATCAGCCGGGGAGGATCGCCCGGGCGCCGCGGTTTTTCCACCACGGGGATCTCCGCGCCGGTAACGCGGCGGCAGGCGTCGATCACCTCGCGCACGCTGGTGCCGCCGCCCGTCCCGAGATTATAGGCGCGGCTCTCTCCACATCGCAACGCGAGCAGGTGCGCCTGCGCAAGGTCGAGGATATGGATGTAGTCGCGGATGCAGGTTCCGTCCGGTGTCGGGTAGTCCGTCCCGTAAATTTCCACCGCCTCGCGCTGCCCGAGCGCGACTTTCAGGATGTTGGGGATGAGATGGGTCTCCACCCGGTGATCCTCGCCGTAGCGTTCCGAAGCTCCGGCGGCGTTGAAATAGCGTAGCGCCACGTAGCGCACCCGATGGATCTCGTCATACCACCGCAGCATCTTCTCCACCATCAGTTTTGACTCGCCGTAGGGATTGATCGGCCGCTGCGGACAGCTCTCGTCGATGGGCAACCGCTCCGGCGGGCCGAATGTCGCGCAGGTGGAGGAAAAGACGATCTTGCGCACATCGCAGGCCACCATGGCGTCGAGGAGATTGAGCGTGCCGACGACGTTGTTCTGAAAATACTTTGACGGATTCGCCATCGACTCGCCGACCAGCGCCTTCGCCGCGAAGTGCATCACGGCATCGGGACGCGCTGTCCGCATCGCTTCGCGGATCGCGCCGGCCTCGCGGAGATCGCCTTCGATGAAATCGGCCTGCCCGGCCACGGCGGCGCGATGACCTTCGCTGAGGTCGTCAAATACCGCTACCTGATGGCCTTCCTTGAGAAGCTCTTCCACACAGATACTTCCGATATAACCTGCGCCGCCTGTTACAAGGATCTTCATAAAATCTGTCCGGCCAGTAAACGCCCGGCGGACGGAGCGGACCAGCGAAAAAAAGCCGCATTTTGATTGCCGAACCACCTTTTTTTGCCAAATCTCAAGAAACATTTTGACAGAACCCGGTGGGCCTCATACTTTGCTCGCCCTTTCGACAGCCGTTTTTATGAAGACATTTTCAGCCAAAGCCCCCGAAGTGCAACGCAACTGGTGGGTGATTGATGCCAAGGATCAGGTTCTTGGCCGTGTTGCCGTAAAGGCCGCCAACCTGATGCGCGGCAAAGAGAAGGCCATCTACACGCCGCACGTGGACACGGGCGACTTCGTGGTGATCATCAACGCCGACAAAGTCCGCCTCACCGGCAAGAAGGAAGAGGCCAAGATCTACACGAGCTTTTCCGGATACGTCGGCGGCCACAAGTCCGAGACCGTGAAGGCCCGCCGCGCCCGTCGCCCCGAGCTCCTGCTGGAGCGCGCCGTCCGTGGGATGCTGCCGCACAACCGTCTCGGTCGCCAGACCTTCACCAAGCTCAAAGTATACGCCGGCGACCAGCATCCGCACGCCGCGCAGAACCCTGCGCCCGCCGCCCTGTAAGCGCTCCGGACCGCTCCCACCCTGATTCAAAGCTATGGCATCTACTGCATCTCAAAGCGCCACCGGCCGCCGCAAGACGGCTGTCGCCCGCGTTCGCCTCACTCCGGGCACCGGCAAGATCGAAGTCAACGGCCGCCCGTTTGAAGAATATTTCCCGACCCTCGGGCTTCAGAACACGATCGTTGCCCCGCTCACCGTGGCGAAGGCCAACACCAGCTTCGACGTAATCGCCAAGACGAACGGCGGCGGCGTCACCGGTCAGGCCGGAGCGATCCGCCTCGGCATCGCCCGCGCGCTCATCAAGGAAAACCCCGAGCTTCGTGGCGACCTCAAGGCCGAAGGGCACCTCACCCGCGACCCGCGCATGAAAGAGCGCAAGAAGTCCGGTCAGCCCGGCGCCCGCAAGCGCTTCCAGTTCTCCAAGCGTTAATCCATCCGGAGCAGACGCACTCTCTCTCATGCAAAAGGCGAAGCCCTCACCGGTTTCGCCTTTTGTCATTCTCCAGCTGTTCCATTAACCAACCCCGTCAACCCACCTACAAACCATGAAAACTCCCGACGAAAAAGCAGCAGAACTCGGCCTCTCCTTTGCCAAGCCTGAAAAGCCCGGCTACCTGAACCTCTGCGTCCGCAGCGGCAATCTCTTCTTCACCTCCGGTCACGTCAGCGACCAGAAGGGCAAGCTCGGTCAGGATCTCTCCGTCGAGCAGGGCAACGCCGCCGCGCGCGAAGCCATCATCAAGGTTCTCAACTCCGTATGGGTGGAGAACGGCGGCACGCTCAATGGCCTCCGCGTCGTGAAGCTCCTCGGCTGTGTGAACGCCACGCAGGACTTCACCGATTGCTCCGGCGTGATCAACGGCGCGAGCGACCTGATCCACGAGATCTTCGGCAAGGAAGGCGCCGGCTATCACGCCCGCTCCGCTCTCGGATTCGCCACGCTCCCGGTCGGCTTCGCCGTTGAGATCGAGGCGATCTTCGAGAAGGTCGACTAAGCTTCCTTCTTTTCTGTTAGCGGCGATCCCATCGAGGGATCGCCGCTTTGCTTTCTGGAAGCTACTCTGCCGGGGTGACCACGCGGCGGAAGCGCTCAATGGCCGTTGACCGACCGCTCTCGGGGTCGATCGCGATCAGAGCGCCACAGAGCGCCACGGGACCACGGGCCACGGGGAAATTTTGCGGCAGGCTCTGGTAAAACCGGCGTACAATCGGCGCGATCTCGCGCCCGAGGATCGACTCCGTGGGTCCGCACATCCCGGCATCGCAGAGGAAAGCCGTGCCGCCGGGGAAAATCTGCTCGTCCGCTGTCTGCACGTGCGTATGCGTCCCCACCACCGCCGAGACCTTCCCGTCGAGGAAGCGCCCCACGGCGATCTTTTCGCTCGTAGTCTCGGCGTGAATATCGACGAAGATCATCGGCGTCTCCCGCCGCATCTCCGCTACCGCCGCCTCCAGCGCGTGAAAGGGGTTCTCAAGGTGCGGCTGCGTGAAGGTCCGGCCCTGCGCATTGATGACGCCGACCTTGCCCTTCGCCGTCTCCAGCACCACGCTCCCCTGCCCCGGCGTGCCGGGCGTGTAGTTGATCGGGCGGAGCAAGCGCGGCTCGGTGTCGATATACGGCAGCAGATCCTTCTGATCCCAGATATGGTCTCCGGTGGTGATCACCGACGCTCCGGCGCGGAGCAGGTCGATGGAAATCTTTGGCGTAATCCCCCGACCCCCGGCGGCGTTCTCCCCATTGACCACGATAAAATCCAGCGCATACTCGCTGCGCAGCTCCGGCAGCAGATCAATCACCGCCCGGCGACCCGGCTCGCCCACCACATCTCCGAGGAACAAAAGCTTTAACATTACCCATGTTTATCGGAAAAAGAGGAGGCATCACAAACGATTTCCCATCATGATCTCCCAGATCGTCTCCTCCCGCCTGCTTCGAGTCGCGCTCCTCTCCCTTTCGACGCTCATGAGCCTTCCGGACACTCCCACTGCCTTTGCTGCTGATCGCCTTAGCCCCCTCGCGCCGCGCCCCGACTGGTCGCAGCTCGATCCCTATCAGGAGACCATCACCCACGACGAATTTCTCCGTCTGCTCAATACGCTCTATGCTCCGAATGGCGCATGGCGCTCCACGCTGAGCCTTACGCCCGAGGGAGCCACTATCCGCTCCATCACCACCGGCAAGCCGCTCTATCATCTCCGTTTTGCCGGGACGACTTCCGCCGCCCGCCCCCTCCCCCGCTACTGGAAAGCCGCCGCGCCGCAGCCTTCCGCCGCAAAGCCCCTCAGCGGCCTGACCATCGCCATTGATCCCGGGCATATCGGAGGCGACTGGGCGAAGATGGAAGAGCGCTGGTTCCAGATCGGCAAGGCGAAGCCGGTGATGGAGGGCGAGATGACGCTCATTACCGCGCGCCACCTCTCCGACCGCCTCAAGGCGATGGGCGCGAAGGTGGTCCTCGTACGCCAGAAGCTCAAGCCGGTGACCTCCAAGCGCCCGAAGCATTTCCGCCGTGCCGCGCTCGCTGAGCTGAAGCGAATGGGGGTGGCGCGTCCGCGGGAATCGTACAACGGACCTGCCGATCCCCTGAAGCATAACTCGATCATCTGGCAGAGCGAGCTGCTCTTCTACCGGACGAGCGAAATCCGCGCCCGGGCCGAGCTGATCAATGAAAAAATCCGTCCCGACATCGTGCTCTGCCTCCACTTCAATGCCGAAGCCTGGGGCAATCCCGCGCACCCTACGCTCACGACAAGCAACCATCTCCACATGCTGGTAAACGGGAACTACGGCGAGAACGAGTTGCTCCTCGAAGACGTCCGCTTTGACATGATGCTCAAGCTGCTCAATCAGGGCTCCCGCGAGGAATTGAACCTCTCCGATCACATCGGCGATGCGCTCGCGCGGGCCACCGGTCTGCCTCCCTACGTGTACAAGAATCCGCAGCAGTCGATCCGCATGACCAAAAGCTCCTACGTCTGGGCGCGCAATCTCCTCGCCAACCGCCTCTTTCAGTGCCCTGTTGCCTACTGCGAACCGCATGTCATGAACTCCGAAGCCTTCCATGAGCATATGCAGATGGGCGACTATAAAGGCACCCGCTCCGTGCGGGGCGTTGACCGGAAGAGCGTTTACCGCGAGTACGCCGACGCGGTGGCCGAGGGGGTGTTGAAGCATTTTCGGTAGGGTCTGACCCCGCCGCCTC
Source organism: Chthoniobacter flavus (assembly GCA_040392045.1). Classification (GTDB taxonomy): domain Bacteria; phylum Verrucomicrobiota; class Verrucomicrobiia; order Chthoniobacterales; family Chthoniobacteraceae; genus DATMFV01. The sequence continues at coordinate 7,201 of JBEBWR010000144.1, forward strand.
GCTCGCCCTCCCCTTATACCCGCCAACTTTACCCTCGCAATGACGATTGTCGCTCCGCTTCCGTGGCATACGATTCGCGTTGGGCTCCTCTGGGCCTACGACGGGAAGGCGCGTCCGGGCAATGACAGCTTTTGCGACCGCGCTCTCTATCTCACCTCGTGGCTCGTGCTGAAAGGCAGCGCGCGGGTGACCCACGGCGGCCGGACCACGGAGGCGCACGAGGGGGAGTGGCTTTTCCCAAGCCCCGTCCCGCGTTATCAGACTTTTGCCCCCGATACGCGGCTTCTTTCGTTGGCGGCGCGGGTCGAGTGGCCCGACGGGCGCGCTCTGTTTGAATCCCCGGAGAGCTTTACCCTCTCCGCTGCCGACCATCCTGCGCTCGCCCGGCAGGGGCGGGCGCTCTGTCGGCGCTATCAGAGCCGCGACGCCTCCTTCACTCATCATCTCGCCTATCAGGAGGCGCTGTACGGCTGGGTCCGCCTGCTGAGCGAAACGTTTCAGGGGCTGGGGATCGTGCCTCGCCTCCCGTCGCACTCGGGCTCGCGCCTGCGCGACCTCCTCACGCTACTGACCACCTGCCCGCTTGATGAGGCGCATCCCGGGGAACGGCTGGCGCGGGAACTCGGGGTGAGCCGCGTTCAGTTCGAGCGCCTCTGCGTTGCCACACTCCACCGCACCTCCCGGCAGTACCTCGAAGAGCGCCGCCTTGATCACGCCCGCCGGACGCTTCCGCTCAAGCTGGCAAAAGAAGTCGCCGCCGAGATCGGCTTCCGCCACGTCTCCACCTTCTCCGCGTGGTATAAGCGAAAGACGGGTAGCGC
>JBEBWR010000145.1:0-8005 GCA_040392045.1 Chthoniobacter flavus
GGAAGCCGTAGTGCTCGCATACGGCGAGTTCGCGATGCAGGCGAAGTCCATGCTCAAGCTCGGAGGAGGTAGGGTCCAAGACCTGCAAGCCGCGCTCCCAGGCGATATCCATTTGCTCAATACCAATTTGCATAAGATCAATGGCCCGCGGATTCGCGACGGTTTGTCACTTCCGGCTTCAGGACGGAGCCGTGCTCCGCGGAAAGGTGCGGTTTTTGTCTTTCCGCCTGCTGCACCCAGTAGAGCGCTGCGGGGATATCGTAGCAGAGCGCCGGAGTATATTCGACCGGCTTGCTTTTCAGAAAACCATCCCAGGTTCGCACGGCGATATCGGCAAGCGCCTGATCGTCTGCAATCAGGGAGCCGTAGGCCTGATTCGCCGAGATTCCCAGATTAAAGGTTCCGCGAGGTACGCGTCCGCTGGAGGGATTGGGAGAGTATTCATAATCGATGGCTGGGGCCATACGCGTTGTCCCGGGATGGTGCGTCTCGGCGTAAAGCGCCCATGCGCTCTTTACCAGAGCTTCGCCAGCCGCTGTGTCGTGGGTCTCCAGATGAAATTCCCGCAAGGCTGACATCAGGATGCCGCTCATAAACGGGACGATCCCTTTGAAGCTCTCGTTCCCATGCTTCTGAATGTACGCTCCCCGGCGATTGTCGATATGAGATACGCCTACCTGCACGAGCTCTCTTGCCTCGTCGAGGAACCGCTGTTCCCCGGTTTCCCGATAAGCTCTCAGGAGAAAGAGAATGGGCCAACCCTGCTCTCGTGAGGAGAGGCCACGCGAGCTCTTGCGGATCTTTTCATCGCCAGCCAGAAAGTCGGCCAACCCGATCGCGAGCTTTTTCCCGGCGGTGTCGCCAGTCATTTGCCAGTGATCGAAGAGTCCGTCGGTCGTCTGGGTCTTGCCGTTGAACTCCGGGCGTCCGGTGTAATCGATCCGGTACTTTACCCCGCCGGGACTCCGATCTCCGTCGGGCTCGTGGTTGATCAGCGTACTCATTTGATGCCGCACGGAACGTTCCGCCCAGTCAAACCAATGCCGCTCTCCCGTCATGGCGTAGAGCGTGTAGAGGGTATGGATGGCATTCCAATAGAAGTTCGGCAGGATGCCGCCTGCGTAATTGCCATAGGCGCGAAGCCCTGTCGTGGGGTTGGCAAAGTGCGGGTAGAGGCTCTTTTCAATCACGGCGATAGCGAGGCGGTCTTCGGCGTCGATCTTTGGCATGACGCCCCATACCCGGCTGTCGCGGATCAGCGCGCTGCTGTCGAGCCGGGGCGGTGTCTCCACCATCGCGGCGAATGCTTGCGCTTCTTCTGCGGAGACCGAATCCGGCGTGAGCGCGATCCAGATTTCGTGGAGGAACATCTCTCCCCTGGAACTGATGATCTCCTGCCCGGGCTCGCGCTGGCTGGCCTCCTGTAGAAACTCAAGATCGATCCCTGAGGCGGTACGATGGAGCGCATTGGGCTTTAAGTGTGCGTAGTATCGCGCCGCCAGTACGACGCTTCCGCTTTCATCAGGGACAACAGCCCAGTCCTCGCCTGATGCTCCCGGGGCTCCGGAGGCGGTCTGAAAACGTAGACCGTACTGTTCCAGCGGGGTCTGCCCTTCGGCCTGATTTACGAGAGAGACCAGCAAACGGGCGTACGGCACGTTCGCAAAAATCGTGACGTCGATCCTGCAACGACCGAACTTTTTGCCATTAGGGAAATGCATCTCGCCTGTTACGGAGGCCTCGCTCTGCCATTCCGACGCTTCTCCTGCGCGAATCCCGTCCCATGTGACCTGAAGGCTCTCTCCTCCGATGCGTCCGTAAAGTTCGAACTGGTTCAGGAGATTGCGGTCTCCTTGAGCGATCGTTAAACCGGGGGTGGAGCGATGGGGTTTCAGTCCGACTTTCAGCAAGCCATTTTCCATCCGGGCGGATTGTTTTTCGATGCGACTTGTTACCTTTTCCGAGGGGCCTTTGTCTTTTTCGCCTTTTTGCCCGGAGAGCCGGAACTCCTTTGCTTTAGGCCCGGGCTGTAGGGTGAATTGCAGCAAGCCCCATTTTATACTTCCATCTTTCCAGCGGTTCAGGAGAGAGAAGGAGTGCGGGATGGCAGTGCCGTTCAGCAAAAGCGCGGGAAATTCCGACGTTGTTCCTTCACCAAATGGAATTCCCATTACCACGGGCCATGCCCAGCGACTCTGGAGCAACTCCGCCTTTTCGACCTTTAGCCGTCCAGCCCCGGTCGCGGGCAAAGGGGCCGGGATGACCGGTTTCCGCAGCGCGATCGTACACGGCCAGGAGGCCGTTGTCCGCGCTTGATGGCTGCCTCCCCAGTGGGTGCGGAAATCGCCCCAATAGCTACGGGTCTCATAGCGCTCAAAGTTTACCTTGAAGTTGCTCAGTTCGCCCTGAGTGACATTCTGAATGTCCCCGGGGAGCCGTACGCTGCTATCGACGATCTCGGACAGGCCAAACTGAAGATTGAACGGCTTCCCCTTCTCTACCCACTGGGTGATATCGACTTTCCTGAGCTGATCGTGGTTGGACTCTATCGTATCCTCGGACCATATCTCCACCCCGTCGATCCAGACCTTCGCTTTCCGATGGCCGACGCGCTCGTCGACGATGCCCCCAAGGGTGCCATGTCGGGAGGCGACTTGATTCGCCCACTGAAGCCCGCTCGCTTCATTGTTATCATTATAGTAAAAGCTAATGAAATAGGGAGGCGCCGCGCCTTCGGGAATGGTGAATTCTCCCTTGAATACGCCGCGGTCTCCCTCCTTGGCGGGAGCCAGCGGATGCGTGATCTGTAGAAGCTGGCGAGGATCGGGGCGTCCATGATAATTCCCCTTCCCCTCAAAGGTGAATTGCTCTATCGGCAATAGGGTCTCTCCGGTTTGAGCAGCCGCCGTGGCCACGAGAAGGGAGCAGATCAGCGCTCCCCCGATTTTTCTAATAGACATGCTTTGTCTCCTTTACAGCTTTGGCCAGCAGGGAAATCCGGCGCCATTCCCATACTCCGCCTGAGTTTGATTGATTTTCTCCACATCTGCCCGTGTGTAGGAGCGGACCGACCCGTCGGCGAAGAAGAGGTTGGCTCTGTCCCGATGTCGCAGATGCAAAAACTGATTCCCGTCCACTGCTCCCGGCTGGAGGACATATCCCTGCCCTTTGTTCGTGATCCAATAGCTATCGGCTAACAGGAAGAACTCCGAGGGAGCGGCTATTACCGACAGTTTTTTGTAATCCGACTTTGAAAGATGATAATTCGCCCCCGGAATTCGCCATGCTCTCATGCCATAACAAAGGCCGCCTCCTCCGGCCCGCAGGTTAGCGATCCCGGGAGTCCGGTTGTGGTAGGGGTAATAGGCAGGGCAGTAGAAGAGGTCGAGGTTCTCCACATACCCGGCTTTGATCAGAACGGCTGGCCATGTTCTTTCATCCACGGCAAGCGTCTGCCCATTCTCTTCGAGCCGGTAGTGAGGCAGGATTCTCCCCTGATGCTCCGCTGAGTGGCTCATCACGGCCGCGCCAAGCTGCCTGAGATTCCAGACGCACTTTGCCTCCAGCATCCGCGATCGGACGCTGGATGCTATCGGCATCGCCAGTACGAACAGTAACGCTACGATCAATACCGCGATCAGAAGCTCGGTGATGCTGACGGCTGATCGCCGCCTGCGATACCATAAGGGCTTCATGGAACAAGGGGGCATGAAAGAGGGGTTTGCGCTAGGCTTCACGGCGGATTCTGCGCGCCCGCTTCCATAGCAGCAAGAGAGGAATGCCGACCGCCCCGATCATCGCAGTGCTACCGGGCTCCGGGATGCTCACCAGGACCATATGGAAATCGCCGCCGCTAACCTTCCACGTCATGGTATCGGCATTTGGCTTGTTGGAATAGAAAATCCCCTGGCCATCGCCGTAGGAGCTGTTCAGAGCGTTCACAAAGCTCAAGCCCTGATTCGCCGCCGCTTCGGGGAAAGAGAGGACGATGCCGTAGTACTCCCCTGCTGCCAGAGTCAACGGGGTCTCCAAAGAGAAGACCAGATAATCATTCGCGAGAAGCGAAGCGGGCAGCGTTCCCTCATCCTGAAGCGCGATTTCTCCCGGCGTTGTTGCCGTAGCGCTGGCGAAACGATAGATGGTCAACGTGAAGTCCGCGTTGTACACGCCGGAACCGATTCCTCCGTTTACGTCGGATATCTTAAAGGCGATCTGGCTCAGCGTCGTATCGCTCTGAACCGGTGCGCGGAAGGTCTGACCGGGTTCGGTATGGCCGGAGGCGATGGTATCCGAGATATACTGCCACCGCTGATTCAGGGTCCCCTCGGGAGCAATATTGAGAAATACGTTCTCCGTCGGTGCTGCGGCTTGGGTCTCCACGGTAATGCTTGCCTGCGAGTGGGGTAAAGCGATTCCGGATAGAGCGATAGTTATCGATAACAGATTTCTCATGGATTTTGATGGGGTTTTCATATCTGGATTCCTGTTCATGATGATTGCGATGGAGCGTCTCTCGTGGTGACAGAGCAGAGCGACGCGTGACGAGTACGCCGATGGATCGCGACGCATTCGGATGGCGGACGACTTGGTGTAGCCGGTCAATGCGGCTACCTGTTTCCTGGGGTTGGCGGACGGTTTTCTCTAGGCTGTCTTTTTGAGATACGCTCCACACGAGCGCCGGACGATCAGTTTGCCTTTAATAAGGATCTTTTCTTCGCTTGGGGGCTTCCCGTGCTCAATCAAAGCGAGCACTTTCGCAACGGCCTGATCGCCAATCGCTTCCACGGGGTGCGCAATCGATGTCAGGGGCAATAGCCCCACAGCGCTGAGCGGCTCGTCTTCAAATCCCGTAAAGGCGACTTCTTCGGGCACGCGGATGCCTTGCTCTGCGCAGACCTGGAGCGCACCCCAGACCCATTCGTCGTTGCCGCAGAGGATCGCCTCAGGGAGGCGCTTCTTTCTTAAAATTTCCTGCATCCCGATCTGCCCCGGTCGGTATGGCGCCTGTTCGCTTGGGTGCTCCCGGTCTATCTTATGAGGCTGAACGCAGATGACCTCTCCTTTTACCTTTCCCCACCGCTTTTCAGCCAGCACCTCGGTAAATGCTTTGACGGAAAAGGAGGACAGCGGCGATGAGAGCTGCGCGAGATGGCGGTAGCCCAGCGTGAGCAAATGCGTCGTCAAGGTGTGATACCCCCAATAGCGGTCTGAGACAATCAAGGGGATTTTCCTGAGATGCTCCCCGCCGATGGATACCACGGGAATCCCGGCTTTGAGCAACTGATTGAGAAATTTCTGCTCAAAGGCTGCGCTGGCGTTGACCAGAATCACGCCTTCCACCCGGGACTCAATCATGTTCCGGCAGACGTTCTCCCCCGCATCGGCAAACCAGAGGGCATCATGGACCAGAGGGTGAAACCCGGCCCGATGGACTGCATGAGCGGTAGCGATCACCTTTCTCTGCACCAGCGCCGAGCCGCTCCCGAGATTGATGATCCCGATCAGACCGCTTTTCCCTCCCCGCATGATCTGGGCATATCGGTTTGGCCGATAGTCCATCGCCTCCGCCACCTTCAATACCTTGCTGCGGACTTCTTCCGAAATCCGCGAATTGGCGGTATTGGAAAGGACCTTTGCCACGGTGGACCGTGAGACGTTTGCGGCTTTGGCGATGGCACTCTGGGTGATTTGACTCATGGGGACCGGATGGATAGAGAACACGTGGTATCTATCTGCGAACACGTAATACCAGACTCCCCGGAGCAGCGTCAACCGAATTTTTTGCTTAGCCGGTTTACCCTTGCGATTTTGGGAGTTCGGGCGGTTCGGCGGGATTGCGGTGCATGGGGCGGAACAGGCCGCCCTGGCTGAATTGCGTCCATGCCCAGCCGAGCCAGCGGACGAGGCCGTTGGCCAGCCAGAGCGCCCATAGGAGCATGAGCAGGCGGTACCACCAGATCGATAATGTGGTGACGACCGGGCGCGGGAGCGATTCGCCGGACTGCGGGGAGAACCAGCGGAGCTGCTCGCCGTATCCCTCGCTGCCGGTGATGAACATCTCGGGCCGGCCGAGCAGGCCGCGCCAGACGACGAAGATCAGGCAGCCGATGAAGACGACCGTGATCCCTACGAAGACGACTTGCAGGAGGTTGTGCGCTACCGGGGGCAGCTTAGCGAAGCTCTTGTGCCCCCGCCAGACGAAGAGGAAGAACCACGACGCTACGAGCAGCATGAGGATGGTGGAGCCTTGCGTGACACCGATTAACAGCAGGCTCCACTGATAGCCTTTGAGCGGGCTGGCGGGAATCCGCCCGAGTACCCAGCCGCCGAGTACGGCGCAGATGACGAGCCCCCAGAATCGCAGGGCGGGCCCGCGCAATGGCCCATCGAGCGCTACGATCCAGCGGTTTGACGGGACGCGGATCTCGGTGGTGATGTTGCGGCTTTCATACGGCAGCTTCACTTCTTCGCCCCGGGTGATGAGCCCCAGCGGCTCGCTGCGCTGCCAGTCGAGCTTTAGGGTCTGCTCTCCGGGGGTCAATGCGACGAGGACGCGGCCCTGATCACGGCGTACGGGGATGGGCTGGTCTTTGAGCGTCAGCGCGGTGACTTCGGCGCCTTCGGGCAATGCGATGGCGAACTCTTCGCCGAGGCTGCTCTGAAGCTCCAGTATGAGGGAGCCGGTCCGCTGGCGCTGGCCGGCTTTTAATTCATGAGCTACCGATTTTACGGCTACGGTCGGCCCTTCCATTGCTTCGGGGCGGACGATCTTGAGCGTGGTGCTTTCGCCGGGCCACGGCTGCCAGACGGGGACGAGGTGCGCGCCTGCTTCGTAGATCGGCGGGAGTCCGTCGATATCCATGCTCCAGACGGGGGAGACTTCGACGCGCCAGCGCTCAAGCCACGGGACTTCGGCCGGGGCGGTCAGGGTCAGCGATGCGGTGGGCAGGAGGTCGCCTGACCAGCTTGCTTCCCGGTCCTGTGCGCCGAGGCGGACGGCCATCATGCCTTCGTCGATCATGGCGCCCTGGCTCACGACGCGCTCTCCTTCGAGAAGGGGGATGCGAAGGTTCAGCGCGCGCCCGGTGGGGGTGCGGCGGATGACTTTGGTGGTGACGCGCCATGTCAGGCCAAGCTCAAGGGTGCGCTCGACGCTGACCCACGACGCGACTTCCTGACGGTCGTAGCCGGAGGCGGCGACGCTGCTGCGCTCGCGCTCTTTTCGCGCGAAGAAGAGCTGCGCTCCGGGGCGGCCCGGCTCGTCGCTCCAGCCGGTGACGTTCCACTCGGGGGCGGTGACTTCCACGTGTCTTGGCGCGAGCTGCCACGACCACTCCCACTCGGCTTGCGTGCCGATCATGCCTTCGACGCGCACGGTATGCACGCCCTGAGGCAGCGAAATCCAGAGGTAGCCTTCGCGGCGCATGACGACGGGCTCTACTCCACCGCTGACGCTGACCCGCAGCGGCGACCACGCGGGAAATCGCCCGGGCAGCGGAACGGCGCAGGCTTCGGCCGTGTGCACCTCGGCTTCCATAGTAAGCTGACGCCCTTGTACCTCCAGCCGTACCGCCGGGATGTCGGCGGCCTGCGGGAAGGCGTCGGGGGCTTTGAGCAGCCGTTCGCGCAGGGTGTCGAGCATCTCGGGGCCGGGGTAGCCACTCTGCGCGGAGGCCTGATGCGCTCCGAAGCACATCGCAAGCGCCAGACTCAGGGCAGCTCCTCTCGCCTTCAATACGCGACCGATGACTTTTCCGCCCTCAAGCAGCATGGAGGCGAGCAGGAGCAGCAGCGCGACGCGTACGACGGTGAGCCCCTGTACGACGGGGCGGGGAATCAGGATCGGCCGGATGATCTGCGATGCGGTGACGGGGCCGCTCCAGCGTAGCTCGACGGTCCGCCAGTCCCACTGCGGGACGCCCCGACCGACCTGTACGCGTGCGGTGGCTTCCTGATCGTAGAATGACGCGGCTTTGGCGGCGGCCAGTTGGCTCATGGTCCGGTT
>JBEBWR010000146.1:0-7997 GCA_040392045.1 Chthoniobacter flavus
TCAACGCTGCTGAGATTGGCATGAGACGATTCTCCAAGGAAATTGCCTTCGCCCACGACAGCGATGTCGCCCGGGATGGATCGTCCCTTCTTCCATAGCACATGCATCGCTCCGAGAGCCATGAGGTCTTCGCTCGCATGCAGACCGTCGAGGTCCGGATGTCGGCTCAGAAGACGTTCCATCGCTTCCGCGCCTCCATTGATGCCCCAGTTTCCCGCTTCATAGAAGGAGGGCGAGAACTCAACCCCGAGCTTCCGGATGGCTTCAACAATCGACCCGATTTTCTGGGAGTGTGGCCCGATCATCCCGATTTTCTTCCGTCCGAGATCACGTAGGTGAGCAATCCCGATTTCGTAGCTGAGGAGCGTCCGGTCTGAGTCCACAATCACCGTGTCGTCGGGAAGGGTCAGAGATCCGTGGCCGCCGATAATGACCACGGGGACACCGGATTTCCTCAGTCGCTGGAGCGCCGCCGGGTGAACGCGCGGTAGCGCAAGAATGCCCTTGATCCGCCCGAAGGTAACGCGGTCCTCAATGGTCGTGTCGTCCGCAGACTGCAAATGGGTCGCAGGCATGGGGCAGAGCTCGATGCGGAAGGGCGGGATCTGGCGTTCGCCATACGTGAGGATGCCTTCCAGGATTCCTGCGGTATAGGGATGGGAAAGGCTCGTCTCAGATGCGTGAACGAAGAGGACGTTCAAGGCTAGCGCGGCCTCGGAATCATTCACGTAGCTTCCCTTGCCCTGCTTGCCCACGATGAGGCCATCCCGCGATAGATCCTGCAATACCCGGCGGATGGTGATCCTGCTGACATCAAACTCCCTCATTAACTGACTCTCGGTGGGCAGTTTACTGCCGGGGAGGCGAGCGCCTTTCATGATCTGCTGCGTGATCAGGCGGCTGATAGCGGCGTGTTTCGGCTCTCCTTCAATCGGAATCATCGATGAATGAAGCTGATCCACCGTCAGGCGGGAGCTTCTTTCAAATGAACTTGACATAACAAGATATTGGTGGATTTTAGAGCTACGGTCAAGGGGAATTTGAAAGACTTCGCTTCTGAAAACTCTTTACCGGGTAGTTCAACCTCAAACGCCACTCTATCCCCCTCTTTTCTATGGGTTTACATCGATCGGTCGTCTCCCTCCGATACGGCATTGCCGCAGTATCAGCCTTTGCGTTCTCTCTTCCTATTATGAGCACATCAGCCCAGCAAACAACGGCCTCCTCCGCCGATATTTCGCCCGCCATATCTTCAATTGTCATCAATGGAGATTTCCGAAACTGGAGCGATGGCGCTCCGGTGGGATGGAAGGCGGACCTTGGAACGGAACTCTCTATCGATGAATCAATGGCCTATGATCGTCCCTGGGCTCTCCGGATGATACGGGCGACGACTGAACCCCAGAAAGCCGCTTCATTGATATATCAAGATGTGTCGCTTAAGCCCGATACGGAATACTTTCTTCGCGGCTGGGTGATACGTGCCGGGAATGGAGCATTTATCTTTCGCGTACAGCCTTCATCGAATGGGCGAATCCTGAACGGGCAGGAGAGCGCGGTAGATCAGGCGATCCATAGCGCGATTACGCCCTGGTATCCGGTCAACATCCGCTTTCGTACCGGGAAGCACTCCGGCTACCGGCTCAGTATTCTCGATTTCTCCAGGATCGGTACTCCTTCATGGATCAGTGGTATCTCGTTAACCGAAGTCGGGCGCCTGGCAGGGGATGACCGCCATGAGAGCTATGTGCTCTTCTCGCGTTCGATGATGCGGCACTTCGATGAGCGGCGCCGCCCCTTGGCTGAAGAGGTTCTCGATGAAGTGGTAAGTTTTGGCACCCGTGGCGACTATTCACCCGCGATGGTCGGACTTCACGCATTTCAGGATCTGCGGGATGTTCAACTACGGCTGCGGGGAGACATTTCCGCTTTGGAGGGGAGCCATAAAATACCGGGTTCGGCCGTTGAGGTTCGGATGACGGCCGAGCAGAGTCTTCTGCCGCTATCGCACCCGCGGGAAGTGAAGGCAGGAAGGAACGCCGGATGGTGGGTAACCGTAAAGGTCCCCGAGGAAGCGAATGCCGGTCGTTATCAGGGGACTCTGGAAATTGTTTCCGGTAACGAAGTGCTCCGGGAGATCCCTTACCGTCTGGTGGTGGAAAAGTTCCGCCTGCCTGAGCCGAAAGCGCACTTTGTCGCCTACCATGCCGAGGCATACGTTCCCAGCGGCTTTTTGACCGCACCGCTTCGCAAAGCTTACTACAGGGATATGCGGGAGCACGGGATGAACTCTGCAACCATTTACAACACTCCCGATGTTGACGGGAATAAGATCGACTTCACGCGGGAGCACCGGATGAATGCCATTTCCGGAGAGGTGCGAGAGAAGGAGTTGGCCCGCAACAAGTGGACGGAGGAAGAGATCGAAGACCGGGCGCAATGGGGACTGGATCGGGTTGTGCCGCTGATGATGGAGACGGGTTTGATCCAAAAGGGCCGCCCGGTGCTTTGGCTTCCGCTGAAACTCGCGGGCTACACCTTCGGTGATATGCCCTCAAGGGCACTGGAAAATTCCGTGAGGGAATGGAAGGCGCGGAGCGAATGGCCCGAGCCCCTTCTTTATGTTATTGATGAACCCGCCGAGATCCCGGAGCGTATTGCGCATGCACGGCAGGCGTTGAATCGGATTGAGTCGCTGGATCTGGATGTCCGGCGGGTGACGGCGAACGTCGATGTCGGAGAACTCGGCTCGCAGTATGACGTTTGGATCATGGGGGCCGATCGGATCACTCAGGATCTGAAGCGCCATGCGAAAGAACACGGGAAAGATCTGTGGGCGTATGCCTGCAATATCCCGGCAGATAACAATCAGTTCTCGCGGGCGATGTTCGGTTTCTGGGCTTACCGCACGGGTATAGAGGGGGTGGCCATCTGGGCCTACTACGATGCAAAAAGCTGGTATGCCGATGAACAGGGAGTAGTGCACGGAAAGAACGGTCGGGCGAATCTCGCCCGTGTCTGCCTATCCCCTGAAGGACCGATCCCGACTACTTCATGGGAGGCCACCCGGGAAGGCGTAACCGACTATCGGTACGCGCAGCTCTTTGACGAGCTCATTGCACAAGCAAAGCAGCGCATCGCTTCGCTCAAGGCATCCGGCGCGGTGCTATCGGAAGACGACCGCAAGGCGCTTGAGAGCGGCGACAGCGCGTGGACCGCCTCCGGAGCCGACGTGACAGAAGCCGCCGGACATTATCGGGCCGCGCTCCGGCTGGAAAGCCAGCTTGAGCCGATCCTCGGATGGCGCAATAAGCTGATTGAGTCGATCCCCTTTGACGCCATGGCACCTCTCAAGGATACTCCGGTCACGGTCTATAACTACTGGGTGCCTTCCCTCGGCGCGGGAGACGTGGAACTGGTGTCGGAGAACAAACGCAATGGCGTGCGCGCGTACGTCCGCTATCTCTCGGAACTGCTGGAGAGCGCTCGCTGATGAAAGTCCCCAAAGAAGGAAACAAAATGAATAGTACGGCATCCGCCCCATTGCGGAAGGTCTATCTCCAGACCGATATTGAAGGCATGGCGGGGTTTACTCACTACTACTCTACCAGCCATTCACAGTGGAATTTTCACCATGTCCGGCGAATGGAACATCTGCTCACACAGGAAGTAAACGCCGCTGTACGGGCCTGCAAGGAGGCGGGAGCGGAGGTGGTTTACGTCAACGATTCTCACGGGCCCGGTTATTCCATTCTCTTTGAGGAGCTTGATCCCATCTGCCGCATTATTCATGGAAGGGGAGGATACGGCCCAAGCTGGCTGCCGAAGCTGGATGAAAGCATTGACGCGGCGATCGCGATCGGGATGCATGCGCGGGCCGGGGTGCCCGATGCTGTGTGCAATCATTCCTTGTGGCATATTACTGACGGTGCCGGCAGGAAATATGAATGGAGTGAAACCCTGATGTTCGCTCACCTCTGCGCTCATCACAACGTACCGTTGGTCGCCGTGTCGGGGGACCAGCATATCTGCGGGGAGATTGGTCTCGCGCTGCCGGGATGTCGGACGGCGGAGGTGAAAGAGAGTCTTTCGCTTCAGAATTGCTGCACGCTTCAGCCCAGGGCCGCGCAGGAGCTGATCTATCAGGAAGCACTCAAAGGATTGTTAAACCGGAAGGATGTGGAAATTCCCCGATTAAAGGGGCCTTTCAGGCTAAACGTCAGCGACCGGAATCCCGCGGAACGGGCTTTTCCGACGGATCTCTCGGGCGAATCTCTTTGGGACCTGATGCACGAGGCTTGTAATCTGAACTATGCCCACTTTGGGGAAAAGCTAGCGATCGATGATCGAAAGTGGAGATATCCCGATAGCGTATTCATGGCAAGATAGCCGGAGATGCAGAGAGTTGTCCCCGTTTACCCGATTTTCATCTTTTGGAGGTCGTGTAATCGATGAAGACCCCAATACGCTTTCGTTCTTTTGCATCGGTCGCAATATATAATCTTCGGGCATAGACCTCATCGTAAAGGATGCGACCTTTAGGGTCGGACCATCTGTAGGCAAGCTTTCCGGGTTCCAGAGCTTTTGTATCTTTTTTCAAATACTTTCTCAGAAAAAACGTAGGATCTCTTCTTAGCAGTTCAGCGCACGCAACAGCATACGTCTGGCTCTTTTCTCCATCAAGACCGTGCCTTATTTCCGCGAACTCGTTCCATGCGAGATTGTCACCCATCTCAATCCGCCGAAGCAACCCGCTTAAAGAACGCGAAAGCTGCGAATCTGTATATCTCGCTGCCGTCGAGGTCCAGTATTCGGTGTCGGATGGCGACGTGGAGCAGGAGGAAAGCAGAGCAGAGAGTAGTAAAAGGGGGATACGCATCGTCTCCACCGTATCATCGGACGGTCCATGAATCTGCGCAAGGGCTGATTCTTTACCTGTCCAACGAAGGCATGCCCTGATTCCCTTTGACGCAGCGCCCGCCCGCTGTTTAGTTTTCGCTCCATGACTTGGCCTCGGGAGAAACTCTGTGGGCTTCCGGAGCATTTCTGGCAGCGGGCGCTGCTGTTTTCTTTGATGTCGAATGCGGCGATGCTTTTCGCCTTCTTCTTTGGGCTTTACCTCTGGCCGGAGCGGTTGGCGGTCAATTCCCAGAATGTGTTTTGGCTGGCGAGCGGGGTGAACGTCGGGGGACTGCTTTTGCTCGGCCTTCGGTACTGGCCGATCCTGCTGCTGAATGCGTTGCCTGCGGCTTTGCTGGTGGGGGAGCCGATAGAGTTTTGTATTCTTGGGGCTTCGGCCAATGCGGCGGAAGCCCTATTGGGGGCATGGCTGATTCTGAAAGCGGGGCGGTTTGCCGGGCGCTTCGATACGCTTCGGAGTGTGGGGAGTCTGCTCGTGGCTTCGCTGGTGGCTCCGTTGGCGAATACGCTGCTGATCCCGGCATATCTCTGTATCACGGGACAGTATGAGTGGAGTGAATATCCCCGGGCGCTGGGAAACTGGAATCTCGCCAATGGAAGCGCGATTCTGTTCATCACGCCGCTTCTGATTTCCATCGTTCATGGGGATGGCGCGTTGCCGACGCTTGCCAGTCGACGGAGGGGCGAGGGGATCGTGACGGTTTTGATCACGGCCGTGCTTTCATTCGTGGCCTTTGGAGCGCTTTTCACGGGGAAGGGGATGAATCTGGCGTTCCTGACCTTCCCGCCCATTCTTTATATCGCGGTGCGCCTTGGGATCGGGGAAACGGCGGTGGTGCTCAATGTCGTGTTGGTCTCGATCTATGCGGCGCTGTTGGCGTACGGCAGGCAGCAGCCGGTGGAGGAAATGCCTGAGGTGCTCTGGTTTACGCAGGCGATCGCGTGGGTTCTTTCGGCGACGGGTTACCTCGTGGCGGCGCTGGGGAGCGAGCGGCGGCTGGCGGAGCGGCGGTCGCTGGAGGCCTCGCTGGCAGCGGAGCAGGCCCGGCTGTCGGCGCTTCGCTATCAGATTAATCCACATTTTCTCTTCAATGCGCTCAATTCCGTTCGCGCAACGCTTCCGCTGCGGGAGAGCACCGCAAGAGAGATGATCACGAGCCTCTCAGCGTACCTTCGCTCGACGCTCGACGGAGGCGGCAATGCCCAATGTCTCTTGCGTGAGGAGATGCACAGCCTTCGCGAATATTTGCATATCGAGCAACATCGCTTCGGGAGCGATCTGGTGGTGCATTTCAAAGTGGAACCCGAGGCGGAGCGCGCATCGATCCCGTCCTTCCTTCTCCAGCCGCTGGTGGAGAACGCGATCCGTCATGGTCTGGAGCAGAATGCCGGACCTTGCGAGGTCACGATTGCCGCCCGGTGCCTGGAGGGGATGCTGCATCTGTCGGTGAGCAATTCCGGAGCGTGGCGGCAGCCCGGTACCAGCGACGGAACAGGGACGGGGCTGCAAAATCTGGAGCGCCGTCTGCGCCTTTGCTACGGGAGCGCCGCTACGCTTGGTATCGACAAACTTCCGGGCGCGGTTCAAATTCGGATGATCCTACCTTTTGCATGAGAACTTTGATTGTGGATGATGAAGCGCCTGCCCGGCTCGAATTGCGTCGTCTGCTCTCATTGCATCCCGAAGTGATTCTGGTGGGGGAGGCGGCGAATATCCGGAGCGCTCTTGAGCAGACGGAGGAGCATCGGCCTGACCTTGTGTTTCTCGATGTCCACCTTCGCGGCGAGAGCGGTTTTGATTACATCGCGGGGCTTCCGGAGCACCGGCCTGCGCCCCGGATTATCTTCCTGACAGCGCATGACCGCTATGCGATCCGGGCGTTTGAGTGCAATGCGCTCGATTATCTTCTCAAGCCGGTCGCGCCGGATCGGCTGGCGAACAGTCTGACCCGTCTTGCGCCATCGGTGTCGCCCCCGGCAGAAGTGATGGAGGATGACATGGCATTCATTAAAGCGGGATCTTCCGCCCGTCTTGTCCCTTGGGCGGATATTCATGCGATCACGGCGGACGGGAATTATACGCACGTTCATCTTGCGGGCGGCGAACGGCTGATCGTGCTTCGTCCGCTCAAGGAATGGCTGCCGCTCGCGCCTGCGGGGCGGTTCATTCAGGTGCATCGGTCGGCGATTGTCCAGCAGCGGGTGATTGCGGAAGTGCGCACCCTGGGCGAGAAGAAGCGGCGGCTGACGCTGATCTGCAAGCGGGAGATCCCAGTGGGCCGCGAGTACTTTGGCGCGCTGAATCGGTTAGTGCACGGCGAAGAGCGCTGAGCGGACTTCCGGCAGGCATCGGCGGCTGATCAGGATTCTTTCCGTGATCCCTTCCATCCTCAGGACATGGCCGCCGGCGTCGTCTTCGAGGCCGATGACTTTCCGGGAGTGCACAATCGCATTCCGGTGCACCCGGAGGAACGGCGGGGAGGGGAGGAGATGAGCCCACTTTGCGAGGGAGCGCAGGACGATTTCGCTCTGCCCATTCGCTAAGGTGATTCGGGTATAGTTTCCAAACGCCTGAATGAGAACGATCTCATTGAGCGACGCCCCGCGGCGTCCGCGTTCGAAGGGGACCAGCATGGAAGGGCCGGCGACCGGCGCCGTGGGTTCGGGCAGCGGTACGCCGCCGCGCTTCCAGTCGATCCGCAGCAGCCGCCGGACGGTCTCGCTAAAGCGGGACGGAGAGAGCGGTTTTAACAGAAAGTCGATGGCTTCCAGTTCAAAGGCCCGCACGGCGGAGGCAGGATGGCGGGTGATGAAAATGAGCTTTACCGTCGGCGGAATCAGGGGGCATTCATCAAGGAGAGAGCAGCCTTCCGCTTCGCTCTCCAGAAACAGGACGTTGGCCTTCTCCTGATGGATCACCTCCAGCGCCTGGCGGAGATTGCTTACCTCTCCGAGTAGCCGGATGGAGGGATGGCGCCGGAGGAGAAAGCGGAAGTGCTGGCGGTCGTCGTCGTTGTCATCAAGCAGAACTGCCCGGAAGGGGGGAATCACACGGCTTGCGGAAGATGCTCCTTCCC
>JBEBWR010000147.1:0-7976 GCA_040392045.1 Chthoniobacter flavus
CCTCCTCTGCCCCATCCATCCCATGCCGACACCTCTATCCGAAACTGGTGCCCTCCCCCTTGATCGTCGTCCCGCTCCGGAATCTCCGGCGGAATCTCCGAGAGAGATTCACATCGACCTTCATATGCACACGTTCTACTCCGGGGACGGCGTCAGCAGTCCCGAGGAGATGATCGAGGCCGCAAAGGCCCGGGGCCTGCATGGAGTCGCCGTGACGGACCACAACACCTGCGAAGCCGTCGAATACCTTCTCGCCAAGGGCTACCTTCGCGAAGACGGCCAGCCCGTCGACGACTTCCTGATCATCCCCGGCGTCGAAGTCAGCACCGCCGAGGGTCACCTCCTCTGCATCGGCACCGTGCTCCCCGACTTCAAGGGCGCGCCCGCCGCGCAGGTCTGCAAAGAGATTCACGCCCGGGGCGGCCTCGCCATCCCGGCGCACCCCTACGACTACTTTCGGGCTGGAATCCGCGAAGAAGTCCTCGACACGCTGGAAATCGACGCGCTCGAAGTCTTCAACGCCGCCACCACGCTCAAGCGCTGCAACGAGCGCGCCATGGAGTATGCCCTCGCGCGTGGCCTTCCCATGACCGTCGGGAGCGACGCGCACCACCATGCCGCCGTCGGAGCCTCCTATCTGAAAATCGCCACCACCGATTTCTCCCTCGAAGGCGTCATGCGCCAGATCGTCGGGCGGAACACCCTGATCACCAACTACCTCTCCGCACGTGACAGCTTCCGCAAAACGTGGAACAACTGGCTCCGCCTCCTGCGCAACCGGCGTCCGCCCTCCCGCGAGACATGGGCCACTCCGGGGCAACAGGCCGGAAAGCTTGCATCACCGGTAAAGGTCGTGTAAGGGTGGATTGATCATGCCCCCGCTCCCCCCCTCCTCCGGTTTTCACTCCCTGCTATCCCGCAGCCTTATTCCGGGCATCTGCGGAGTAGTAATCTTCGCCGCCTCCCCGGCGTTTGCCCAGCAGCAGGAGCGCTCGCTGCTGGAGCGGATCGAGAAGCCGGATATGACGCTGAGCTTCGGCGCACAAAAGACAGAGTTCCACGGGGCCAAAGACTTCTCGGGAGGCAAAGGCGCCCGGGTCAAATCGTTCTATTCCCCGGCGAAATTCCGCGCAAAAGACTACATGACCGGCAGCTACGCCGATCGGACCGGCCCGTGGCGTGGAGACTTTACCTATAACACCAAAAGCGCCAACACCGATGGGCGTGGCTGGACCCAGCGCGCCGTCCGCGAGCACCGCACGAAAGACGTCGCCGTAAAGGATAGCCGCGATGCCAATCGGAATTACCGCACGGCAGAGCATTCCTCCGCCAATCGCTCATCGGGATTCAAGGGCAAATCGCAGGACAAAATCGATATTTACGGCCCTCAGAGCGTCCTCTCCATCCCCAGCGACAGCGGTTTCCAGGAGCTGAGAACCATCGACGATATCCGGAATCTCCTGAACAAGGATTGATCCGGTACTCCCCGGTCGGGCTTCCATCATCGCCCCTCTACCGGCGTCCCCTGACACTACGGAAAAAGCCCCGCTGCTGATCGGTAATCGGGCGGCCCAGCTTCTCCAGCACCTTGAGCATATCCGACCAGACCGCCTGCTTGTGGAGCGGATTGTTCGTCTTGTGCAGGTAGGCCACATGAAACGTCGGCATCACCGGAATGCGGCGAAACGTCTGCCACTGACCGCGAATCGCATCGATCCGGCGATCCGTCCGCAAAAGCGCCTCCACCGTGGAACCGCCGAGCGCAACAATACAGCGCGGCTGAACGATCTCGATTTGCCCCACGAGGTACGGGAGATGCAGTGTCACCTCCTCCGGCAACAGACGACGCTGGCTGGGCTGCTCCGAGCGGGTCTGGAGCAGATTCGCAAGATAGACCTCGTCGCGCCGCATTCCCATCAGCTCAATGATCTTCGTGAGCATCTGTCCGGCCTCGTCCATGAACGGCGCTCCGGCGGCTTCCTCCTCCGCCCCCGGCGCGTCGCCGACAAAAAGCACCTCGGCGTCCACACTCCCGCTGCCGAAAACGAGCGGAGCGGAACTGAGCGCAAGCTGATCGCCCGCCTTGGCGCGAAGACGATCCAGCTTCTCCTGCTTCTCCGCCGTTGATACCGGCTGCGCCACCCGGGAAACCACTTCCGGCGGCAAATGCGCGCGGACCTGATCAGAAAATCGCTGAGGCCGGGATGGCTTTTCTGCTGCCGGGGCCGGAGCGGAAGCCGCGGGTTCAGGAGCCGAAGGACGCGTTGCCGCCGCCGCAGGCGGTTCAGGCCGCGAACGCTGGAGGACCGGTCGGGCAACCGGCGCAGACTCCCGGACAGAACGAACCGGACGAACCTCCCCCACCGCCTCGGCCAGACGATGCAGCGCCTCCAGCGGCACGGCAATCTTCGCGCCATTCGCCTTCTGGAGCGTCAAGGTATCGTGAACGAGGGCAAGCGCCTGATCAAATGCAGCAGCGGAACTCATGGACAGACCAAAGCATGCGCCAAAGCCGGGCAGGCGTGAAGCGCAAAAGGTTAGGGCCTGTTAACATAACGAGAAATGAGGATAAAAGAGGGATTTTCGAGCTGGAAATGGGGTGATGAAGGCGGCCGAATCGAGATTCGGACGCCTGAAGAGCGCCATTTTTGGCCGAAAAGCGCCTTTTACGCCGATTTGAGTCGTAATGTTAACAGGCCCTACTCCACCTCCGGATTTCCGCCCGCCGCGAGAAAATCCTCCGGGATCGGCGCGGTAAACGAAAGCGCCTCGCCGGTACGGGGATGCGCAAAGGCCACCTTCCACGCATGCAGCATCTGCCGGGGATAACCGCCGCGCTGACCGTACAGCTCATCGCCCAGCAGCGGATGCCCGAGGTGCTTCATGTGCACCCGGATCTGATGCGTCCGCCCTGTAAAAAGCGTGCACTCCACCAGCGTGATCTTCCCCGGCCGCTCGCGAAGCACCCGATAGCCCGTCTTCGCCGGACGCCCGTCGCCCTTGGTCAGCACCGCCATCTTCTTGCGGTGCACCGGATGCCGCCCGATCATCGTCTCCACCGTACCGAACTGCTGCCGGAAAATCCCCTTGGTCAGCGCAAGGTAGATCTTATCCACGCTCCGCCCGGCGAACTGTGCGGAGAGCGCGGTATGCGCCTCGTCATTCTTCGCCGCGATAATGCAGCCGCTCGTCTCCTTATCGAGCCGATGAACGATCCCCTGCCGATCCTCGCCGCCCACGCGCGAAAGCGCCTCGCCGCAATGATGCAGCAGCGCGTTGACCAGCGTACCGCTTGCGTTCCCCGCCGCCGGGTGCACCACCATCCCCGCCGCCTTGTTAAGCACGATGAGATCGGCGTCCTCGAAAAGAATCTCCAGCGGAAGCTCCTCCGGAGCCGCCGCTTCGGGCTCCGCCGGAGCCTCCGGCAGCTCCAGCGCAATCACCTCGCCGCCCTTGAGCCGTTCGCTCGGCTTGGAGGCGCGCCCATTGAGTAGTACCCGATGCTCCTTCACAAGCGACTGTAAACGCGCCCGGGAGAGCTCCGGATGCTTTCCAGAAAGAAAGTGATCAAGGCGCAGTCCCGAGTCATCGGCGGTCACGGTATATTCCGGCATAAACCCCCGATACTACAAGGACTTGCGCAGCGAATCAATCGGTTCGCAAAAGTGGAAAAAACCATTGCCATTCTTTCGTTAACACTCTAGGAACTGCGGAGCAGAGGAGTGTAAATTTTATCAACCGAGAAAGGAGGCCCGACCGTATGTTTATTTTGGATTGGTTCAATGAGGGAAGCCTGGCGCTTCAGATCTTTCGCGTCGTCGCCGCCGTCGGGTTGATCATGGCGATCCTGCAAGTCATCCTGCGCCTGCTCGGCGCGGACAGCGACGTCGATATCGACACCGACGCCGACGCGGACGGCCACGTCATTTCCTGGACCACGCTCGCGGGGTTCGCCCTCGGCTTTGGTACCACCGGCGCGCTCATGGTCGGCTCCGGCTACAGCGTCCCCGCCGCCTCGTCTGGCGGGGTGGCGACCGGTCTCGTCATCGCCACCGGCTTCTACTTCCTCATGCGCGGGTTCAACCGCCTGAAAGAGGATAACACCTTTCGCATTGAGAACACCGTCGGCAAAACCGCCACCGTCTACGTCCGCATCCCCGCGCGGCAGTCCGGCGGTCAGGTACAGGTCGTCGCGCAATCCCGCATGATGACCCTCGCCGCCCTGTGCGACAGCGAAGTGGCCACTGGCGGCAAAGTCAAAGTGATCGAAGTCATCGATCACGAAACGGTCAGGGTCACTCCCGTATAACCCACCCCACTTTCACCTCCATTCACCATCAACCCCTTACCTTCCCTTATTCCTATGTTTGACTGGCTTATTGGTATTGGCGGCGTCCTCGTCCTCTTCATGGCGGCGGTGCTGGCGCTTGGCTCCCGTTATCGTCGCTGCCCGAGCGACCGCGTCCTTGTCGTCTACGGCAAGGTCGGCAGCGGCCGCTCCGCAAAATGTATCCACGGCGGCGCCACCTTCATCTGGCCGCTCATTCAGGACTTTCAGTACCTGGACCTCACGCCCATGCCCATCGAGATTCCGCTCAAAGGCGCTCTCTCCCGGCAGAACATCCGCGTCAACACCCCCTCCACCTTCACCGTCGGCATCGCCACCGAGCCCGGCATCATGGAGAACGCCGCCGAGCGCCTCCTCGGACTGACGCAGGATAGCATCCGCGACCTCGCCAAAGACATCATCTTCGGCCAGATGCGCGTCGTCATCGCCACCATGAGCATTGAGGAGATCAACTCCGACCGCGACAAGCTCATCTCAAACATCGCCAACGGCGTCGAAGTCGAGCTCAAGAAAGTCGGCCTGCGGCTGATCAACGTCAACATTCAGGACGTCACCGACGAGAGCGGCTACATCGAAGCCCTCGGTAAAGAAGCCGCCGCCAAAGCCATCGCGGAAGCCAAGGTCAAAGTCGCCGAAGCCGAGCGCGACGGCGACATCGGCGCCGCTCAGGCCAACCGTGAGAAGGATATTCAGGTCGCCAACGCCCACGCCGACGCCACCAAGGGCAAGAACCTGGCCGAGATCGAAATCGCCAACTCCAACGCCGACCTGCACGTCCAGATCGCCGAAGCGAACCGCCTCGCCGTCACCGCCGAGCGCGTGGCGAACGCGAACTCCGAGCGCGACTCCTACACCGCCAAGCGCGAAGCCGAGCTGGCGCGCGCCGAAGTCGAGCAGGCCACCCGCTACGCGAACGAAGTCATCCCTGCGGAAGTCGAGAAGCAGAAAATCACCGTCATGGCGCAGGCCGCCGCCGAGCAGGTGAAGATCAACGCCGACGCACAGGCCGCCAGCATCAAGGCCACCGCCGATGCCGACGCCTTCGGCATCTCCTCCCGCCTCGGCGCGGAAGCGGATGGTACCCGCCGCATCCTCGAAGCGAAGGCCGACGGCTTCCGCAACATGATCGAATCCGCCGGGAACAACCCGCAGATCGCCATCACCCTCCTCCTCTCCGAGCAGATGCCCAAGCTCGTGGAAGCTCAGGCACAGGCCATCTCCGGCATCAAGATCGATAAAGTTACCGTATGGGACGGCGGCAGCGGCACGAACGGCACGGGGTCCACCGCGAATTTCCTCTCCGGCATGATCCGCAGCCTGCCCCCGCTTCAGGAGCTGGCCCGTCAGGCCGGGCTGGAACTGCCCGAGTACCTTGGCAGGATGGAAGCTCCCGGCGCCCCACGCCCGAAGCCGCCGCTCACCCCTGCCGCTCAGAAGCAGGAATGGACCGACGCATCAGGCGATTCCCGATAGCCTTGCCGGGAAACTCCCTGAAAAAAAACCAAAACTCCCCCTTCCCGCCGCCGCGGCAGGCGTGTATAGTGCACCCGCCTCGGTGGTGTGCAGGGCGTTTAAATCCTCGTCCTCGCGCAAACCACCCGGACCGATCCCCCGCTCCGATGAGGGCACATCCACAACCGCTTCATGTTCTCACGAATTCCTTTCGATAAAGTCAACTGGATCACCAGTTCGTTCCTCATCGGCACGCTGCTGCTGACGCTGACCGCCGTACCGGCCTACATCTGGTTCTTTGGCATCGACCTCTTCCAGATCGTCCTCTTCTTCATCATGTTCTGCGCGTGTGGATTCTCCATCACGCTCGGCTACCACCGGCTCTTCTCGCACCTCTCCTTTCAGGCACACTGGAGCGTCCGCCTCTTCACCCTGGTCTTCGGAGCCGGAGCCTTTGAGAATTCCGCCCTCATGTGGTCCTGTGAGCATCGCATGCATCACAAGCACACCGACCACGACGACGACCCCTACAGCATCAACAAAGGGCTCTTCCACGCGCACATCGGCTGGCTGATGTTCAAGCTCAACCCGCCGCCTCCCTACACAAACGTCGCCGACCTGAAGAAGGACAAGCTCGTCATGTGGCAGCACAAGTATGTCCACTGGATCGGCTTCATCGTCGCCTTTGTCCTCCCCACTGCCATCGGCTACCTCTGGGGCGGCTGGGTCTCCGCGCTTGGCGCTCTCCTGATTGCCGGAGTCGCCCGCGTCGTCTTCCTTCAGCACTGCACCTTCTGCATCAACTCCCTCTGCCACTACCTCGGTGACCGCCCCTACTCCTCCCGGAGCAGCGCGCGCGACTCGTGGATCATGGCGCTCGTCACCTTCGGCGAAGGCTACCACAACTATCACCACGAGTTTCAGCACGACTACCGCAACGGCGTAAAGCCGTGGCAGTTCGACCCCACCAAGTGGATCATCTGGACGCTCTCCAAATTCGGCCTCGCCTCCAAACTCCGCCGGGTACCCGACCAGAAGATCCTGCTGGCCGAGCTGGCCGAGACGCAGCGCAGCTTCGAGCAGCACCTCGCCTCACCCGGCCTTACCGAGACCGCCAAGGTCTATCTGACCGCCGCCTACAACCGCCTTCAGGCCACAGCCCACCGCTGGAGCGAGCACCACTCGAAAGACCTCGAAATCACCCGCGAAATGCTCATTGAGTTGCGCGACGAAATCCGCGAAGCGGTAGCCGCCCTCCGCATGCCGGACTTTAACGGCCGCGCCATGAGCGGGGCTTAAAGGACATAAAGGATAGCATCCCTTTTTCAGGACGGTCGGACCTCGGTTCGACCGTCTTTTTTTATACAGCAGGCAGATAATAATGGATTTGAGGCCCGCGACAGAATGAACCTAAAACACTCCAAATGGAATCGCATCGTGGTGTCCGTGGCTCTGTACGGATTGTCTTCCTGCTCCACACCGGATCAGAATCTGGTACGTTCGCACCTTCCGATGGAGCAAAAGGCAACGGTTGATCAAGAAATCCAGTTACCCGATCAGGGACCGAAACTGAAACTGTTTCGCCGAGGTGAAAAATATTTCTACCTGCTGTCCTATAAAGGAAGCGAAACCCGTTTTGAAAGTCACGTCCGCGAAGCTCCATCCACGGGTGGACCGGCATTCCTGGAGATTACATTTTCAAACCATTTCAGGCATCTCGTGATAAGGGAGGACCTCACGGACGGCGCTCCCGAGGTGTTTTATATTTATCTGAAAGCCGACTCCGGCGAAACCGGCACTTATCGGCCTGCTTATTGGACCCTTCCGACCCATCAATTCGACACCAGCACTCCGCTTGGCGTGGAATCCCCTTTTGTTGAGAAACTCACCGAAAGCCGTGCCGTTTTGCACTACAGGGTATCAAATCAACGCAAAATTCTCAATATTAGTGATATAACATCCTCCGCTGCGCCGCCGCAAAGCATGTAGAGAGATGACTCAAATGCGCTCGTAGTGACTACCGGTGACCACGGCCACGGCCCTCAAATGAGCGCTCCCGGCCCTCGCCACCAAAATTGCGCTCCTGCGATTGGCGCGGCCCCTGACGAGGCGTTTCGCGAATCCGCTGCTGGCGCTCCTGCATCTGCCGCTGCCGATCCTGCTGCTGACGCTGACG
>JBEBWR010000148.1:0-7936 GCA_040392045.1 Chthoniobacter flavus
ACCAGCGACAGCGGGAGATGCGCCCAGTCGATCGCGGGGTTCGGCTCTTCGCAATGCAGCGTCGGCACAAGCTCTCCATGACGCATCTGAAGCAGAACTTTGGTAAGCCCCGCAATCCCGGCGGCGGCTTCCAGATGCCCGATGTTCGACTTCACCGAGCCGAGACCGCACGGCGCGGCCCGCTCTCCCAGCGCCCGCGCCAATCCCTCCGCTTCAATCGGATCGCCCAGCGCCGTCCCCGTGCCATGCGCCTCAAGGTAGCTGATCGTCGTCGGGTTCACGCCGCCATTCTTCCACGCCTGCGCCACGAGCTGCCCCTGCGCCGCAGGGCTCGGCACCGTATAGCCGTTGGTAAATCCGCCATGATTCACCGCGCTGCCTTTGATCACCCCATGAATCGTATCGCCGTCCGCAATGGCGAGGCGCAACGGCTTGAGCAGTACCGCGCCCACGCCTTCCCCGGGTACGAAGCCGCTCCCTCCCTTGCCGAAAGAGCGGCACTTCCCGTCGCTGGCGAGCATCCGGGCCATGCAGAGATTCCGGTACTTGGAAGGGTGCAGGTAAAGATTCACGCCCCCGGCGATCGCCTGTAGGCACTGCCCGCTGCGAATCGCCTCGCAAGCGAGATGAATCGCCGTCAGGGAAGAAGAGCACGCCGTGTCCACCGGCATGCTGGGGCCGTTGAAGTTAAAGAAATAAGAGAGCCGGTTCGCCAGCGACCAGGGGAGCGACGTCGGCAGACGGTGCGGCTCTTCATTGGAAACCGCGTCGTAGCTCCACGTGGTCGCGCCGATAAAGACGCCGACATTGGCCTGCGCCTCGCCTTCGCGCCAGCGCTGGAGATCATGCCGGGTGTAACCCGCGTCTTCGAGAGTCTGCCATGCCACTTCCAGCATGAGCCGCTCCTGCGGATCGATCAGCTCGGCCTCCAGAGGCGCGATGCGGAAGAAGAGCGGATCAAAGCGATCCACCCCGTCCAGAAATGCTCCCCAGCGGGCGTAGATTTTCCCTTCCGCCGCTTTTTCCGGATCGGCATCGTAGAGCGCCTCCGCGTTCCACCGCTCGCGCGGCACCTCGGTTACCGCATCGCCGCCGCTTCGCAGAAGCTCCCAGAAAGCGGCGAGATCGGGCGCCTTCGGATACCGCCCCGCCAAACCGATAATGGCAATATCGCCGTCCGGAGCCCTTGCCGGTTCCACCGTCACCACCTTCGCGCTTTCCTCCGCAGGAGTTGCCGCCAAAACGGCAGCGCCGAACTTCCGTCGGCACAGCTCCGGGTAGGCTTCGGAGAGATGCGCGGAGAGTTCCCGCAGCGTCGGGTACTCATAAAGGAGCGTCTTGGGAATCTCGCCAAAGCTCTGCTCCAGCCGAAGGTTGAAATCATTTACAATGATCGAATCCACGCCAAACGCCTCCAGACGTTCCCTCGGATCAAGGGCGTCGATCGGCATCGCGGTGATGTCGGAGAGCGTCTGCGTCAAAAACGCCAGCATTTCAGTGACGAACGTTTCTCCGGTTTCATCGGCTTCCTCCATTTTGTCGGGCTCCGACGTGACGGCAGGCGCGGATGCGGGGAGAAACGTCTCCCGCAACCGGCCCGCCTCTCCCCAGAGAGGGACCACCTGAGGCTCGTCCCCCGCAAGGATCGCTTCCAGCAGACGCATCCCCGCATCGGTCGGTAGCGGCGTCATTCCGACGCGTCCCAGCCGCGCAGCGATCTCGCCTTCGGAGAGATTCATCCCGCCCTCGGCCCAGTAAGGCCAGTTGATCGAAACCGTCCGCCCATGCCGCTCGCCCCGGCTGCGGCAAGCTTCCCGCCACCGGGCAAAGGCATCGAGAAACGCATTGGCCGCCGCATAATCCGACTGCCCCGCGTTACCGAAGATCCCCGCAGTGGACGAGAAGAGTGCCAGAAAATCGAGCGGGATCTCCCGGCTTGCGTTATCGAGCGCACGCGTGCCGTCCACCTTTGGCGCAAACACCGCGGCAAAATCGTCCATCGGCTTGCGAAGCAGCAGGCCGTCCCGCAACACACCGGCGGCATGGAAAATGCCGTTGAGGCTCCCAAATCGGGAGAGCACTTCGTCCATCACCTTGCGCGCGTCCGTGGCAATATCTCCCTGCACGTAGATCGCCGCGCCTGCCCCTGCCTGCTCCAGCGCGGCAAGCTCCGCGAGACGATGCCGATCCGGCGCGGACCGCCCGGTCAGCACGAGGCGGGCGTGATAGCGCTCCGCGAGATAGCGGGCGAGATGCCGCCCCACTCCGCCGAGTCCTCCGGTGATGAGATAGACTCCTCCCTCGCGGAGCTTCCCTTCGGCGGTTTCAGCAAACCGATGTTCGGCAAGTTGCAGAACCTCACGACGACCGACTGCCAGCCGGACTTCACGCTCCGCTTCCGAAGCCGTCAGTTCGCGCTGCACCTCTTCGGCACGGAGTTCCCCCGCTTCGATCACCCGCCACCGGACCCCGGGCGCTTCATAGGAGATCGTGCGAGCCAACGCCGCAGCCGCGGCATGGATCGGCTCACCGCGATGTACAAAGAGCAGATCCACAGCCCCCCCATGGCGCATCAGCGCCCGCGAGAGGACAATCATCGACTCCAGCCCCTCCCGCGCCTGATGTACCACCCAGCGCGGCGCGGCTTCCCTGACCACCTGCGCAAACGCCTCCTCATCGGCTTCGCCGGAGTAGGTCACGACCGTAAGCCGCGGATGGAGCGCGCGCAACCCGGCAGCAAGCTCTGCGTTTCCATAAAGCAGAAGCAGCGTCCCCTCCAGCGGCGCGGTGCCCATTGCCTCCGGCCGCTTTTCCACCCATACCGGCTTCAGGCAAAGCGCCTCGCCAGACGGTGCCGGTGCCTGCTTCACGATGGCCGGAGCAGCCGTCGGCCGGATCATTTCGTCGGGAGCCCAGTAGCGCTCGCCAAAGAACGGATAGCTGGGCAGCGACACCCGCCGCCACGTCGCTGCGGAAAAACGCGCCTCCCAATCGACCTCCCCGCCTTTGACCCAGTACGCAGCCAGCTCCTCCAGAGAGGCACCCGCCGGAGCGGGAGCCGTCATCTCCTCCGCCCGGGCGCGGTAATGACGCGCCGTCGCTCCCTGCGCGATAAACGTCTTAAGCCCCGCGATGGCGTCTTCGAGATTCGCCGCCATCCATGCGAGTCGCTCCGCCATCGGCTCGCGGCCCGCCTGCAACGTCCGCGCCACGGCTTCGAGCGTGACGCCGGGGCGTTCCCCCCGAGCCATCCCTTCCAGATAGCCGAGCAGTTGACGGGCGCGCTCCAGCAGCCGGTCTTCCTTGCGGGCGGAGAGCAGCAGCAGAACCGGCTGTCCCGACTCCGGCTCCGCCGTCCGCCGGGGAGCCTCCTCCAGAATGAGATGCGCATTCGCGCCCCCGGCTCCGAAGGAGCTCAGGCCCGCGCGACGCGGCTCATCACCCCGCTCCCAGATCTCCAGCTTCTGCGGTACGCGGAAAGGCGTCGTGGCAAACGGGATATGCGGATTGAGCTTTTCGGAGTGCAGCGAGGGCGCTACCGCTCCATGACGCATCTGGAGCACCAGCTTTGCGAGCCCCGCCATTCCGGCAGCCGCTTCGAGATGCCCGATGTTCGACTTCACCGACCCGATCCAGCACGGCTCCGTCTGCCCTCTGGTCCCTTCAAAAGCGCGCTGAAGCGCGGCAATCTCAATCGGATCGCCCAGCGGCGTACCGGTGCCATGCGCCTCAATCACCTGTAGATGATCAACGCCCGCCCGCTGCAACGCCTGACGGATGAGCGCCGTCTGCGCCTTCGGATTCGGCACGGTATAGCCATTGGTCTTTCCTCCATGATTGACCGCCGTACCCCGAATCACGCCGTGAATCACATCGCCATCCGCAAGCGCCCTCGAAAGCGGCTTGAGCAGCACCGCGCCCACGCCCTCGCCCGGCACGTAGCCGTCCCCTCCCTCGCCAAAGCTGTGGCAGCGTCCATCGCTGGCGGCAAAGCCTCCCGGTGCGAGCAGCATGTCCTTGTGCGGATGCAGCGTGGTATTCACTCCCCCCGCCAGCGCCATCTCGCATTCGCCCAATCGAAGGCTCTGGCAGGCAAGGTGAATGGCCATGATCGACGATGAGCACATCGTATCGAGCGCAAGGCTCGGCCCATGCCAGTTGAAGAGATACGACACGCGGTTCGCAATGGAGGCATACGACGAATTGAGCGGATAGACCACGCCCTCCGCCGGATTTCCCGCGCCGTAGAGCTGGTATTCGCCATACATCACCCCCACGTAAACGCCCACCTGCCGCCCCGCGAGCGCGGAACGCCGGTAGCCCGCGTCCTCCACCGTGCGCCATGCCGTCTCCAGGAACAGCCGCTCCTGCGGATCAAGCGCCATCGCCTCGCGCGGAGTGATGGCGAAGAACATCGGATCAAACCGCTCCATCCCGTCGAGGAATCCGCCCCAGCGATTGCGCGTCTTTCCGGGCTGGCCCGGTCGGGTATCATAGAAAAGGCGGTAATCCCAGCGGCTCGCCGGGATCTCCTCAATGGCATCGCGCCCCTCGCGCAGCAGGTCCCAGAAAGCATCAAGGTCTTCCGCCTTCGGAAACCGGCCTGTCATGCCGATAATGGCGATCGGCTCATCCGCCGCGACCGGCGCCGGCGCGGCTTCGGCAACCGGCGACTCCTCCGTTACGGCAATCTCGGGGGCATGGGCTATCCGCAGAGCAGGCGGCAGCTCATGGTTCGCCGCGAGGTGATCGGCCAGTTCATCAAGCGTCTGATGTTCAAAAAGAAGCGTGCGGGAAAGCGGACCGAGGTCTCGCTCCAGCCGTGTGGTAAAATCCACGATCATGATCGAATCGAGTCCGTAATGCTCCAGCGCACGGCTCGGAACGATCCGCTCACGCGGCAACTTCACCTGCCCGGCAAACGCCTCAATGAGCCACTCCAGCAGAACCTCCCGCTTTCCATGCGAGGCATTCTCCGGCGAGGCCACCGGCGTCATAGACACCTCCGGCATCGGCTTCGGCTCTTCCGGCTCCGACGCGACGGAGGAACGGATGGCACGCATTTTCATACCCTCGATCCGCAGCAGCTCATTCCCCTCCGCATCAAGCCACGCGACTTCAAAGCTCTCCTCCGCTTGCACCGGGCGGCGGACATGGGCATAGGCGGCATGCTCCAGCAGATCGAGCCGTAGCGGAAATACCACGCGCTCCAACGCAAACGGCACCGGCAGTCCACCTCTCGCGGCAGCCAGCAACGCTCCCGCCTGAATCCCGCCGTCCATCACCCCGGGGTGAAGATGCCAGCCGCGTTCCGTCTTCCGCGTGGAGAAACGGATCAGCCCCTCGTCCTCCGAGAACCATCCCTCTTCCCAACTCCGGAAGGCAGCGCCAAGCTCCAGCCCCGTCGCCTCACAGCGGGCGTGGAAAACGCCTGCGTCGTGGTGCACGCGGCATCGTTCCCGAATGGCCGCGATATCCCTCCGTGCCGAGGTGAACGCGGACGCGGCCTTCCAATCCCCCCTCGCGTAAACCACGGCAGGGTCGTTCGCGGAGACCACCTCAAAGCGATCCGCCTTGCGGACCGCCGCGACTTCCGCCCCGGTCTCCACTCTCAGCGGCCGCAGCCAGTCCACCTTTTCCAGCACCACGGCCTGCTGCGGCTCCGCCCCCCCAAGGCCCGCCAGCACGGCAGCCAGCTCCAGATACGCCACGCCTGGCAGCGTCGGGACGTGATGCACCTGATGCTGCCTCAAAAACCACTGCGACGCCTCCCAACGGGCCTCCAGCCGCCCGTTGTCCCGCGGTTGCGTTGCAAGCATCGGATGCCACGGAGTAACCTCCAGAGGTATCCAATACCGCTCCCGGGCGAAAGGATACCCGGGCAGCACCACTCTGCGCGGGTTCTGCCCCGCGAAGAGCGCCTCATGATCCGGCAGATAGCCGAGGGCATAAAGCGCGCCCAGCGCCGCCAGCTTCTGCCGATAGACCGGAGTCGGGAGCCCGCCCGCCAGATCGCTCTCCAGCGATGCCAGCATCTCGCGGTGCAGCGCATCTTCCTTCGGCGTGCCTTCAGCCGGTGAGAACCAGACCTGTTCCGAACGTTCTCCTTGCTCCATCAGCGCAGCCAGCGTCGTTTCAAGCTCCTCCGCCGTCCCGGCAAGAACGGCGCATCGCTCCTCAAAATGTTCGCGGCCATAGTGCAGCGTGTACGCCAGATCCGCCATCGCGCAGCCCTTCCCTTCGCCCCGCAGCCATTCGAGCAATGCCTTCAGCCGCAGATCGAGCGCTTCACGGGTACGGGCCGAGACAGGAAGAAGCCACGCGGGCCGCTCCGCTATGCTCGGGCGCTCCAAAGCCGGCGCTTCCTCCAGTACCAGATGACTGTTGGTCCCGCTGAATCCGAACGAACTGACCGCAGCGCGCCGGGGTCGCCCCTCCGGCGCATCCCAAGGGCCAAGCGCGGTTTGGACGCGGAAAGGGCTCCCCTCCATCTCCAGCAGCGGATTGAGCGTGTCGAGATGCAGCGACGGAGGCAACTGACGATACTTCATCGCCATGAG
Source organism: Chthoniobacter flavus (assembly GCA_040392045.1). Classification (GTDB taxonomy): domain Bacteria; phylum Verrucomicrobiota; class Verrucomicrobiia; order Chthoniobacterales; family Chthoniobacteraceae; genus DATMFV01. Next base: position 6,561 of record JBEBWR010000148.1, read on the forward strand.
CACCTTGATCACCGATACCACCCCGGCGGCGGCCATCGTATGTCCGATATTCGTTTTAACCGAGCCGATCGCGCACGACTGCGGGGCTACCCCATAGGGCCGGAACGCTTCCGAGAGCGCCTGAATCTCAATCGGATCGCCAAGCCGCGTCCCCGTGCCATGCGCCTCCACGTACTGGAACGTAACCGGATCGAGCTGGAACCGGCGGTACACCGTCTGCTCCACTTCGGTCTGCGCCAGACTGCTGGGCGCGGTGATCCCATTCGTGCGCCCGTCCTGATTGATGGCCGAGCCTTTGATCACTCCCCGGATCGGATCGCCATCCCGAAGGGCCGCAGCAAGGGGCTTGAGCAGCAGGACGCCCACCGCCTCTCCCGGTACGAAGCCGTCCGCAGAGGCGTCAAATGTTTTGCATCGGGCATCCGGCGAGAGCATCCCCATATTACCCAATGCGCCGTAGGCCTGTTCACTGGCGTAAACGCGCACACCTCCGGCCAGCGCGGTTTCACACTCCCCGGAGGCCAACGCACGGCAGGCGAGATGAATCGCCACGAGCGACGAGGAACACGCCGTGTTCACCGCCAGCGCAGGCCCCTTCAGATCGAGAAAATAAGCAATGCGAGCGGCAAGAATCGACTCGGCATTCCCCTGAAAGACGGGCGACTTCTCCTCGCGCTCGCGCTTCAGCAGCAGATGCAGATAATCTCCCGGCTCCACCCCGGCGAAAACGCCACATCGGCCCGCCGACGCAAGCGCAGCCCCGGTGGACCCGGCATCCTCCAGCGCATGATAGCAGGCCTCCAGAAAAAGCCGCTGCTGGGGATCGGTCGCCTCGGCTTCGCGACCCGAGATCCGGAAAAAGAGGGGATCGAACTGCTCCACCCCGTTCATAAACCCACCCCGGCGCTCCGCACCGCCGTTCCACCGCCCCTCGGGCACCCCGACGATCCGGTCCGTCCCCGCCGCGATGTCCCGCCAGAAGGCCTCCACATCGTCCGCGCCGGGAAAGCGCCCCGCCATCCCGATCACCGCAATATCGTCTGCCGCAGCAGTTGGGTTTGAGCCGCAGACTTCCTGACGCAAAGGCTTTGGCACAGCTTCCGCCGTCTCCTTGGACGCGACCGGCTCTGCCGGGAGCTGCACCGATTGCGCCGCAAGATAAGCGGAAAGCCCCTCCAGCGAGGCATAGTCAAAAAGCACCGTCGGCTTGAGCCGGACGCCCAAGGCCGCATTGACGCGATTGATAAAGACCACGCCAAGAACGGAATCGAGGCCAAACTCCGTAAATGGAACCGTCGGGTCCAGTTCCGTCACCGAAAGCTGAAGAACGCCTCCCAGCTCCGCCGCCAGCAGCGCGCGCAACCCGCTCGCATCGG
>JBEBWR010000149.1:0-7871 GCA_040392045.1 Chthoniobacter flavus
GAGACGATGGCGAGCGCGATGAGCGGGGCGACGAGCATCTGGAGCGCCCGCAGGAAGAGGTCGCCGAAGAAGTTAAAGCCGATGCTGGGGTGATATCCTGCGATCTCCTTTGGCAGGAGCAGGCCGGTGATGACGGCGAGGATGAGCGAGATGACGATCTTCCAGTGAAGCGGCAGGGGGCGGCGAGATGTGGTCATGGGGGAGGGGATCAGGTAAGGAAAGGATTGGTGCGGCGTTCTACGCCGATCGTCGTGGCGGGGCCATGACCGGGGAGGACCCGGATGTCGTCGCCAAGCGGGAAGAGCTTTTCGCGAATGCCCGAGAACAGGAGCGGACCGTCGCCACCGGGAAGATCCCAGCGCCCGACGCCGCCGGCGAAAAGGACGTCGCCTCCGAAGAGGATGCGCGACTGCTTCTCCAGAAAGCAGAGCGAGCCGGGGCAGTGACCGGGGACGAGGAGGACCTGAAAGTCGAGCCCGTCGATGATCTCGGACTCGGTCTCATCAATCAGCCAGTCAGCGGCGATAGGGGCGATCTCCCAGCCGAAACCGAGGCGGCGGAAGAAGCCGGGATCGGTCAGCATTTCGACTCCGTCGCGGTGATACCCGACGCGGCAGCCGTGCGCGGCTTTGATCTCCGCGGCGTCGGCTACGTGGTCGATATGCCCGTGGGTGATCAGCAGGTGAGCGATTGTGACGCCTTTCTGCTCCAGCCAGCGGGCGGAGCCTTGCGGGGCGTCGACGAGGATCAGCCCCGTCTTTCCGGAAAATAAAAAGCAGTTCGTATCGAACAGGCCGCCTGTATAGGTGTCTATATCCATCGTCTTGCTGTGAAAAAGGAGGGGAAAACCCCCTTCGACGCAAGCATCATTTGCCGATCCTGCTCCCGCCATCGTGATTAACCATCGTTAAAATGACTTTTTTCAACCGAACGCTAGAAAAACCGGCCATCTATGGCTACAGTAGCGTTTCCCACCCCGGCGGTTGATTGATTCCGCAGCTTTGAGGCCAAAAATTTTTGACATGAAACGACTCCGTACCCTTCTTCCCAGCCTGGCAACCTTGCTGATGGCAGCTACCGGTCCGATGGTCCCCGTCGCGGGCGCCACTTCGGGACCTGTGGCCATTTCCATCGGCAAACTGCTGGAGGGAGGACACTACGACCGGGCGCGACTGAATGACGAGGTCTCCCTTCGCCTGCTGAACAACTATCTGGAAATGCTCGATTATCGGCGGATGTACTTCACGCAGGAGGACATCAACGCTCTGCGCGAGAAGTACGGCTCCGTACTGGACGACGATATTCTGCTCGGTAATACGCGGCCCGCCGTGGAGATCTCCAATCTCTACCGCAAGCGCGTGGAGGAGCGGATCGCGAAGGTGCTGGAGTGGATTGAGACGGAAAAATTCGATTTCAAGAGCGAACGGGTGATTTCCATCAACCGGCAGAAGGCCGACTGGCCGAAGGACGCTGCCGAGGCGGATCAGCTCTGGAAGGATTGGCTGGAGAATGAGTTCCTCCAGTTGAGCCTTGATGAGAAGACGAAGGCGGAGAAGGCTGAGAAGGCCGAAAAAGAGGCAAAGGCTGCGAAGGCGGACAAGGGGGAAAAGGAGCCGGAGAAATCGGAGAAGGTGGCAAAGCAGCCGGAGAAGTCGCCGAAGGAGTCCCTCACCCGACGTTACAAGCGTGTGCTGAAGCTTGTCGAGGAGCGTACGGATCAGGAGGCGATCAGCGACTTCCTCTCGGCGCTGGCACAGACCTACGATCCGCACTCGGACTACATGGACCCCGAGGAGACGAAGAATTTTAATATCAACATGTCGCTGAGCCTGACGGGGATCGGCGCGGTGCTCCAGGCCGATAACGACGGCTACGTGAAGATCATTGAGCTGGTTCCGGGCGGACCTGCGGCGAAGGATGGCCGTCTGAGGGTCGGCGACCGGCTTAGCGGTGTGGCGCAGGGCGAGGACGAGATGATCGATATCGTGGACATGCGCCTGGACAAGGTGGTGCAGAAGATTCGCGGTCCGAAGGGGACGGTGGTGAAGCTGGAGGTGATCCCGACAGATTCCTCCGATCCCGGCGCGCGGAAGGTTATTGACATCTCGCGCGACGAAGTGGCGCTCAAGGATAGCGAAGCGAAGGCCGAGGTGATTGAGCAGGTTGATGCGAGCGGGAAGGTTCAGCGGCTCGGCTGGATCACGCTGCCGTCATTCTACGCCGATATGCGCCGGGCGGGACAGCCGGATGCCCGTAGCGCGACGCGGGACGTGAGCATTCTGCTCAAGCGCTTGAAGAAAGAGGGCATTTCAGGTCTGGTCTTTGACCTGCGGAAGAACGGGGGCGGCTCGCTGGAAGAGGCGATCAACCTTACGGGGCTTTTCGTGAAGGGGACCCCGGTGGTGCAGGTGAAGAACGCTCAGGGCTCGATCCGCGCCTATCGGCATCACGCTGATAAGGTGGCGTATGAGGGACCGATGATCGTTCTGACGAATACGCTGAGCGCCTCGGCCAGCGAGATTTTCGCGGCGGCAATGCAGGATTACGGGCGCGCGGTGATCGTGGGCGACCGTCACACTTTCGGCAAGGGGACGGTGCAGACGACGGTGGATATCAATCGCCATATGCCTTTCCTCGGACGCATGGAGGGGGATGCCGGGGAGCTGAAGCTGACGATCCAGAAGTTCTACCGGATCGCGGGCGGCTCTACGCAGCTCTCGGGGGTGGCTTCGGACATTGTGATCCCGTCGGTCTACGATCAGGATGACATTGGCGAGAAGGCGCTCAAGAATCCGCTGCCGTACGACGAGGTACCCCCGGTGGAGTACCAGAAGGTGGCCGGGAAACCGCTCTATATTGAGGAGCTCAAGCAGCGCTCGATTGCCCGCGTGGAGGGGAACGAAGAGTTCAAGTACATCAAGGGCAATCTGGAGATTATCAAGAAGCGCCTGAGCGATAATCAGCTTTCGCTGAACCGCGAGGTCCGCCTCAAGGAGATCGAGAAGCAGAAGGCGCGGAAGAATGAGCACCTCGCCGTCCGCAACAAGCGGCCGAAGTCTACGGACAAACGCTTTGCCGTGACGCTCGACAATGCGGACAAGCCGGAGCTGGAGCCGGTGCAGCTCGTGAAGAACGAAGACGAGAAGGCCAAGCGCGATAGGGACGACGATGATCTCGACAATCTGCTGGAGGACGATGCGGTCGACCCTGTGCGCGACGAGGCGCTCAATATCCTGAGCGATCTGGTGGAGTTCTCCAAGAGCCGGAAGACCGCTGCCGCGAACGCCTCTGCGGCGAAGACGGCGGCAGAGTAATCGCGGATCAATCTCTCAACGAGGAGGCGCGCCCCGCTCCGTTCGCCGCCATGCGCGGCGGGCTGGCGGGGCGAGTCGCATCGACCACGGCAGGCGGGGGTAGATGATGCGGCCCACGCGGCAGGTGACGCCCCACGCGAAGCGGGTCCATGCGGTGGAGCGGAAGCCGAGCCGACTGCGTAGCGGCTCGGGGAGAAGCTCGATATGGATGAAAGCGAGGGGGCGCGTGACGATCCGCAGCCAGAGGGGGCGCGTGGGGTTGGCAATGCCTTGCGCCACGGAGATGCATACGGGGCGGCTTCCGAGCAGCGGGCCGTGGATCATTTCTTCGTAGTAGGCGATGAAGGCGTTCCACTCCTGCGGCCCGTAGTGACGGTCCAGCCCGAAGAATTCGCCCCAGACGCGCATGTCGTCGAGATAGCGCTGCTTTTCCTCCAGTGAGAGGGGGGTGACGAAGGTTTCGTAGAGGCGGGCGGCGGTGGTGACGAGGGTGGCGATGACCCAGAGCTGGAGATCCTGCTCAAAGGCGGAGTAGGGGGCGCCCTCATCGGTTTGGCCCCGGATGCCTTTGTGGATTTCCGCGACTTTGGCTTGCATCGCCAGTATGGCCTGCCGGTCGCCATAGGCGATGGCGTAGATGGCTGCGAGGGTGCGCTCCAGCCGTCCGAGCATGTCGGTGCGGAAGCCGCTGTGGTCCTCGACGCCCTGGCCGACTTTGGGGTGGGAGACTTGAAGGATCGTCGCGGAAGCGCCGCCCAGCAATGTGATCTGTTCCCCGGCGATCCTCCAGATCATCGATTCCGGGCCGAAAAGCCCCGGTTCAGGTATGGATGCTTCCTCTCGCACGGGGGCGCATTGTAGACGTGTTCGCTGCGCTCTGCATCAAAAATGCAACTGGCGGTATTTCCGGGGTGAGAGATGGTGTTTTGCCTTGAAGGCGCGACTGAAGGAGTAGACGGATTCAAAGCCGCAGGCTTCCGCGATCTGGCTGATGGAGTGGGAGGTGGTATGGAGCAGGGCGCAGGCCCGCTGGAGCCGGAGGTGTCGCAGGTGACCGCCGAGCGCGAAGCCGGTAGTCCGCCGGAATTCGGCGCGGAGGTGGCTGCCGGAGATTCCAAGCGCTGCGGCGACTTCTTCGACCGGGAGCGCCTGATTGAGACGCGGGAGGGCGTATTGATTGACCCGTACCAGCAGATCTGCCTCTACTTCGGTCGGCGGCTGACGCTGACCGGGGCGCGCGGCGATCCGCTCCAGCAAAAGGCCGACATGCCACGGGAGGAGGCGCTGTCGACGTGTCGCCTGCCAGCACCGGGCGATCTCTTCGACGAGCGACCACTCTACGGAGGCGAGCCGGTGCACGGTGTTGCCCAGCCCAGCCCACTGGCCGGACGCGGCTTCGAAGGTGATGAAGAGCCAGCGGAGGTCGCGGTCGGTATCGGTATAGGAGTGGTACTGATAGGGGAGCAGAAGGATGGCGGTTCCCGGGCGCAGCCGGTGGTTGGCGGCGTCGACGCAGACGGTGCCTTCTCCTTTGAGCGCGACGATGCAGACGTAGCGGTGATGGCTGGAGCGATGAAGCCCGCTGCCAAGCTCTCGTCCGCTCAGTCGCGGGAAGCAGAGGATCAGGCCGGGCAGCGGGGGGCTTGCTTCGCCGCCGACGCCGCCGAAGTAGCTGGTGACCGGTTTGAGCTTGGGGAGCAGCGCTTCAAGGGCGGCGGGAGGAGAGAGTGTCATCGGATCTGTTAAAAGATTCATCGAAACGCCTATTTTTTAACAGCATGATTTGTGACAAAGTTGATTTCACTCATTATGAATGTTTCTTCTTCTCCCGTTCGTATAGGATTGATCGGTATTGGCGGTCGCTTGACCGGGGTGGTTCGTCGTCTGTTGGCAACTGCTCCGGAGGGGCGGATTGAGGTCGCTGCTGTTTATGATCCGCGGCCCGGTTCGCTGGCCGATGTGGGCGGGCGCTATGGCGCGGGATGCCGGATTTACGATACCGAGGAGGCTCTGATTGCCGATCCGTCGCTGGAGTGGGTTTTCATCGGTTCCTGGAACGTTCATCATGCCCGGCAGGCGATCCGCGCGCTGGAGGCGGGTAAGCATGTTTTCTGCGAGAAGCCGCTGGCGATCAATACCGAGGATGCGCTTGCCATTCAGGCGGCGGCCGAGCGCTCGGGAAAGACCTTCGCTTTCGGACTGGTGCTGCGCTACAGCCGCCACTATCAGCGGATTGTGGATCTGCTTCAGTCGGGGGCGATCGGGGATTTGATCTCGTTTGAGTTTAACGAGACTTTGGCGTTCAACCATGGCGGCTACATTTTCGGCAATTGGCGTCGCAAGCGAGCCAATGCGGGGACGCATCTGCTGGAGAAGTGCTGCCACGATGTGGATCTGGCGAACTGGATTGTCAATTCACTGCCGGTAAAGGTGGCGAGCTTTGGCGGTACGGACTTTTTCAAGCCGGAGAATGCGGACGCGGTGGAGCGCATCGGGCCGAATCCGGAGACGGGCAGCGCCGCTTATTCGAGCTGGCCTGACCCCGATCGCGTTTCGCCGTTCTCGGAGGGGGCCGATATTTTTGATAATCAGGTGGCGATTCTTCGCTATGCGAATGGGGTGCGGGGCGCTTTCCATACGAACTGCCATAGCGCGATCCCGGAGCGGCGCTTTTACCTCTGCGGGACGAAGGGGACGATTCGAGCCGATTTGTATGAGAGCACGATTGAGGTTTCGCGCATTGGGTGGGAGAAGGTTGTTGAGACGATTGATTCCAGAGCGGAAGATGGCCACGGCGGAGGCGACGCTATCATGGCCCAGCGGCTGGTGGATGCGGTGCTCAATGGGGCGGCGCCGCTCGCTTCGGTCCGCGAGGGGCTCTACTCGGCTCTGGCGGTGTTCGGACTGGATGAGGCGGCTGACAACGAGTGCGTGGTGAATCTCCTGCCGCTATGGGAAAAGGCAGGGATTGATCCGGCTGGGGTTCGTCTGCGCGATTAGGCAGTGTCCACGAATTTGCAGGGAAGGAAGAAAGCCTTCCCGGCAGAAATGGTTTTGACTTGGCCGGGGGTTTTGGAGCACCGTGCCCGCCGTGATCTTTACCGCCCCCGCCAAGATTAACCTTTCCCTTTCCGTGCTCGGAAAGCGGTCCGACGGGTTTCATGAAATCGAATCGCTGATGGTTCCGATCTCGCTGGCGGATCGGCTGACGTTTCAGTGTGACGCTGCTCCGGGGCTTCGCCTGACCTGTAGCGACCCGACGCTTTCTGCCGGGGAGGAGAACCTTGTCTTTCGTGCGGCGCGGCAGTTTTTCTCCGCCGCGAATCTTCCGGAGTCGGCGGCGATTCATCTGGAGAAGGCGATTCCGCACGGAGCGGGGCTTGGCGGCGGTAGCAGCGACGCGGCGACGACGCTGCTGGCGTTGAACGAGATTCACGATTCGCCGCTCTCTGCGGTCGATCTGCATCGGCTCGCGGCTGCGCTGGGCTCGGACGTTCCATTCTTTCTCGCCCGCTCTGCCGCGCTCTGTCGCGGGCGGGGGGAGATTGTGGACCCGGTCGATTTTCCCGAGCGGCTTCAACTGGTTCTGGTGAAGCCGGGCTTCGGGGTGTCCACGCCGTGGGCCTACAAGAGCTGGAGCAGTTCCCGCCCGCTGCCGGGGATCGACTATGGTCCTCAATTTTTTCCGTGGGGGAAGCTGGTGAATGATCTTGAGCGCCCTGTGTTTGAGAAATACCTCTTTCTCGCGGTTGTGAAGCGTTGGCTTCTGGCGCAGCCCGAATGCGCTGGAGCCCTGATGTCCGGCTCCGGAGCGACCTGTTTCGGTGTTCTGGCTCCCGGTCGGAACGGCTCTGCTCTTCGTAAACGCGCCGTGGAAACCTTTGGCGATGATTGCAGGGTGGAGCTTTGCCACACGCTGCCGTAACCCCGCTCCAACCAGCGGCGTAGAAAAAAGGTGAAGTTTTTTGTTGCCCGGCTTCGAATAGCTGTTACCTTTCCCCTCCTTCAAACGGCGCGTTCGTCTAGGGGTTAGGACACAGCCCTCTCAAGGCTGGTGCACGGGTTCAAATCCCGTACGCGCTGCCACTCAAGCGAGTGGATTTCGTTATAATACAGAGTAAATCACTCTCCGCTCCATTATTCGGCAATCGCCAAAAAACGGGGTCAAAACGGGATTCAAGATGAAGTTTTGTCACAGGCTGTCACAGAATTACGCCTGCGTCCCTGCCGCAAACGCCGTCTTCACCGGGCGCGGTCTTTTCAAGTGAATGCGGGCTAACGGATCATGGTGGGCGATCGTCTTTATCAGACGAAGATTGATGCCGGGCTGATGATTCTTACTGATCGCCCGATTCCGGCGAATCACGGCACGATTATTCAAATCACGCGAAGGTGTCACTCACGGTGGTTGGTTGGGTTCGGTTTTTGAGGCCCTCACGCTGTCGCGTGGGGCCTGCCAACCACCAGCTCATTTTAACGATTCACGGGACGCTTCCTTTAAGTCGATGGAGAGTCTCCCGAGGTCGGAGAATAGCCAGATTCGCCATTTGTCGCAGA
>JBEBWR010000150.1:0-7859 GCA_040392045.1 Chthoniobacter flavus
TCTCCATAAAGGAGACCGTGATCGAAGACGGAAACTTTCGCGTCTTCCTGAGCATAAAACTGGCCGTCGATATAAATCTTCATACTAAGGAAAAGCCGGGCGGAATGGGGTAGGGTCAGGTAGGGTCGAATGAGTATTATAATGGATGCGGCAATGCGCTCCGGAAGGGGGGCATGCTCTCTGGGGAAAGCTACGCGATTTTGAGCAGGCCGTCCGCAATTTCGACTTTGCGGTCGCCCCGTTCTGCCAGCCGGGAGTCGTGCGTTACCACCACTAATGTTTTCTGGTTTTCCCGCACCAAAGCAAGCAGCAAATCGACGATTACCTCGCCGGTTTTCGAGTCGAGATTTCCGGTCGGCTCGTCGGCAAAAATAATCCCCGGATCATTCATCAGCGCCCGGGCGATCGCCACGCGCTGCTGCTCGCCGCCGGAAAGCTCGGCGGGAAGATGATGTCGTCGCTCCCCGAGGCCGACCCGCTCCAGCGCAAACTCCGCCGCTTCGCGGTTCGCATGTCCGCCGATCATCGTTGGGAGCATGACATTCTCCAGAGCGGTCAGCTCCGGTAGGAGGAAGTAGCCCTGAAAGATAAACCCCATGCGCGTATTGCGCAGCCGGGCCTGCTCGCGCGAAGAGGCATCGTAGATGGACGTTCCTTCAAAAATCACCCGCCCCCCTTCCGGCTTCTCCAGTCCGGCGAGGGTATAAAGCAGCGTGGTCTTCCCCGCGCCGGACGCGCCAACGAGAAAGACCGTCTCCCCCCGGGCAACCTCCATGGAGATCCCGCGCAGCACGTCAATTTTCCTCCGACCGATGCGGAATGATCGCGTCAAATCCTCTGCGCGAAGGTGAGGATCGCAGGGACTGGAAGAAGCTGGGGTATCCATGGCGTTAAAGAGCAGAGGCATTCTGCCGTATTCCTTCGTAAAGCACAATGGCGACGGCGTTGGCAAGATTGAGGCTGCGGGTCTTTGCCGGGGTCTTCGTCGTCATCGGGATGGTGAGCAGCGCGTCGGGATGCTCCGCCAGCAGCGATTCCGGCAGCCCTTTCGTTTCACGGCCAAAGACGAGGAAGTCATCGGGGGTAAAGGCCACGGAGCAGTAGCTGCGGTCCGTCTTGGTCGTGAGGTACCAATAGCGCCCGTCGGGATTTGCCTGCTGAAGCTCGGCGTAGGAATCCCAGACAACCACGCGCGTCTCCTTCCAGTAATCCAGCCCCGCGCGGCGCAGGGCGCGGTCGTCGATGGAAAACCCGAGGGGGCGGACGAGGTGGAGCGTGGCATCGGTGGCAAGGCAGAGCCGGGCGATATTCCCGGTGTTCGGCGGGATCTCCGGCTCTATCAGGACGATATTAAACATCTCCCCTCCCCCGCGCTCTCTGCTTCTCCGATTTGAGCTGACCGCATCCGGCGGCGACGTCGATCCCCCGCCGCTGGCGGACCGTGCTCGGAATCCCCGCCGTCGCGAGCACCCGCTGAAAACCAAGCGCGGCGCTCACCGGCGCTTCCTCGCCCTCAAAGCCGGTGGTCGGGTTGAGCGGAATGAGATTCACATGGGCATCAATCCCCTGAAGCAGCGCGGCAAGGCGCTCCGCCTGGGCTTCGGAGTCGTTCACTCCGGCGATCAGCGTCCATCCAAAGAAAATCCGTCGCCCGGTCGCCTTCCCGTAGGTACGACAGGCGGCGATCACGTCGGCAAGCGGCCATTTCCGGCTCACGGGGATCAGCGCGGCGCGCTCCTCCTCGCTCGCTCCATGCAGGCTGACGGCGAGATTGTACGGGCGCCGCTCCTCCGCCATGCGGAGAATACCGGGGACCACGCCCACGGTGCTCACGGTGATCCGCCCCGGCCCGATATTCAGCCCGCGCGTGTCGGTGATGATCCCGAGGGCTTCCATGACAGCGTCGTAGTTGTGCAGCGGTTCGCCCATCCCCATCATCACGAGATTGCGAAGATGCCCGCGATCTCCAAGCGCCTGACGGCAGTGGAGCACCTGCGCCACGATCTCGCCCGGCCGGAGATGCCGGACAAACCCCATCTGCCCCGTGGCGCAAAAGCGACACCCCATGGCGCATCCGGCCTGCGTGCTCAGGCAGGCGGTATAGCGCCCCTCGTACCCCATGAGTACACTCTCCACCTCCTGTCCGTCGCGCAGGCGGAGGAGAAATTTCCGCGTGAGACCGTCGCTGCTCTCCGTATCTGCCGTGACTTCCGGGGCCTCCGGAATGAACTGCTCCGGCGCGACCCGCTCCATCCACTGCCGAAGCGGCGGCAGCCACGCCTCCCGCGCCGCTCCCCGATACATCGACGCCCAGAGCGCCCGGGCATGAATGGGGCGCACGCCGCCCCGCTCCAACTCGCGCTCCAGAGCGCTGAAGGAGAGATCGTGCAGGGAACGAATGGCGGTCATATCCGTCATTGGTCTGCGGTCACACGGAGTATTTCTCAACAATCCAGTCCGGAATCCGCTCGGCGCGTCCGGAATCGAGGCCAACCATCGTGTAGTCAAACCACCCGGTCGAAGCGACCTTCCCCGTGGCCTTCCGCTTCATCTCAAAGCAGACCTTCACGCTGCTCTTGCCCACGGCGTCCACCCACGTCGTCACCTCGGCCACATCGCCGAGAACCAGCGGGCGCTTGTACTCCAGATGCGCCGTGTTGACCACCCAGCCGTATCCAAGCTTGAGGAACTCCTCCATCGCCATCAGGTAGCAGCGCTCCATCTGATCGTAGCGGGCCGCGAGCACGTAGTCGAAGTAGCGACTGTTGTGCACATGCTGATTCATGTCGATATCGTCGGGGCGCACAGCGATCTCCGTGGTAAAACGGGAGCGTGCAGGCTGGGAGGATTCGGGCTTCACGGCATCACCAGTTTGGCATCGGAGGGAAGCTCGAAAAGCTCCACTCCCTCATTCTCCTTCTGGAAATAATTTAGCGTCCAGTTACTCGGGAAAAGAATCACCGGCTGGTCATCCGAGTCGTATGCCACGCGGCAGCCGGTCGGAAGCTTCAACCCGCTGATCGCCTCCGCGGAGGTTCCCTCCTTCAGCCACCTCACGATCTCCCACGGGACATCCTCCAGCCGCGACGGCGCACCATACTCCGTCTCCAGCCGATACTGCACCACCTCAAACTGAAGCGGCCCCACGGCCCCGAGCAGCGGCACGCGCTGGCCCGAGTCCCGCAGGTAAAAGACCTGCATCACGCCTTCCTGAAGCAACTGATCGAGCCCCTGGCGGAACTGCTTGAATTTCCCCGGGTTCGGATTCTGGAGATAGGCAAAACATTCGGGAGCGAAGCGCGGGATTTCATGATAGACGATCCGCCCATCGCTGGAGAGAGTGTCGCCGATGCCGAAGTCGGAGTGCCCCACGAGCCCCACGATGTCGCCCGCATAGGCTTCGTCCACCGTTTCGCGCTCCTGACCGAAGAGCTTATGCGAGCTGGAGAGGCGGACTTTCTTCCCCGTGCGCATGTGGGTCACGGTCATGTCGCGCTCAAATTTTCCCGAGCAGACGCGCACGAACGCAATGCGGTCGCGGTGCTTGGGGTCCATATTCGCCTGAATTTTGAAGACAAAGCCCGAGAAAGCAGGATCGTCCGGGGCGACAGGCTGATCCTCAAAGCGGCGCGGCGCGGGAGGCGCGCTGCGGGCGAGAAAGTTATCCAGCAGAAGCTGCACGCCAAAGTTGTTCATGGCGCTGCCGAAAAAGACCGGCGTGAGCAGCCCCTTGGCGACCTCCTCTTCGGAATACTCCTTGCCCGCCATCTCCAGCATCTCCAGCTCTTCCACCGCTTTGGCAAAATCCGCCGGGTCGAGCTGCTCGCGCACGACCGGGTCGTCGATGCTCGTCACGGTCACGGGCGCGCGGTACGCCCCCGCTTTGGTCCGCTCGAAAAGGTGAATCTCCTTCGTCTGCCGGTCGTAGACCCCCTTGAAGCCAAAGCCGGTACCAAGCGGCCAGTTCACAGGAAACGCGCCGATCCCCAGGACGCTTTCCAGTTCGTCGATCAGCTCCAGCGGATCTTTCGTGGGGCGATCCACCTTATTCATAAAGGTAAAAATCGGGACGCCCCGGCGGCGGCAGACTTCGAAGAGCTTCCGCGTCTGCGTCTCAATGCCCTTGCCCGAGTCGATCACCATGACGACGGCGTCCACGGCGGTGAGCACGCGGTAGGTATCCTCGGAGAAGTCTTTGTGTCCGGGAGTATCGAGCAGATTGACGCGATAGCCGTTGTAGTCAAACTGAAGCACCGTGGAACTGACGGATATCCCGCGCTTGCGCTCCAGCTCCATCCAGTCCGACGTGGCGGCCCGCTGGCTCTTTCGCGCCGTGACCGACCCCGCCAACTGCACCGCGCCACCGTAGAGGAGGAGCTTTTCGGTAAGGGTCGTCTTGCCCGCGTCGGGGTGAGAGATGATGGCGAACGTGCGCCGCCGCTGGATTTCTTCGCGCATGGAGTCGGGTAAAATAGAGGAACGTGGAGGAAAGCGCCGGACGATGCAAGCCGGGGGCGCGATTTTATTCCGGTTGATCGGGGGGCGTCTCCGCCGGAGGCTCGGCGGGAGTGATCTCCGGGAGCGTGCCGAGCAGCGACGTCGCCTTTGCGTCGCCCTGCGCGGAGGCTTTCCCGAGCCATTCGCGGGCTTCCACGATGTCGGCGGGGGTCAGCGGCGTTTTCTTGAGAAAATACGTCGCCAGCTCCATCTGCGCACTGAGATTGCCGCGCTCGCCGGCTTTCCGGTACCAGCGGAGCGTGCGCTCGCTCATCCCCTCCTCCTGATGCCAGCGGACGGCGATGACGGCGTAGTCATCGGCCACGCGCCACTTCTGCGCTTCCGCCGTGTCGAGCCAGCGGAAGGCGGTCTCGTCGTCCTGCGGGATTCCGGCCCCGATCCCGTAGATCACGCCGAGCCTCGACTGCGCTTCCGGATAGCCGCCCAGCGCGGCTTCGGTCATCCATTGGAGCGCCTCGGCGCTTTTCCCGGGGTCATCAGAGTCGAGTTGCGACTCGGCGAGGCGGTAGAGCGCGCCCGGCTGCCCCTGATCAGCGGCGGACCGGTAGTACGTAATCGCCTTTGCGCGATCCTGCTTCGCGCCAATCCCCTCTTCGTACATCGTCCCCAAGCGCCACTGGGCGTACCCGCTACGCTTCGCGGCCCGCTCCAGCAGACGGAGTGCTTCCTTCGGATTGCGCTCGGTTCCGCGTCCGTCGAGATAAAGTCCCCCCAGATAAGCCGCCGCCTCGGGATTGCCGAGGTCCGCCGCCTCGCGGAGCAGGAGGAAGAGGCGGGCATCCAGATCGGGCTGCGGGTCGGCGGTGAAAAGCTCCAGCGCTTCACGCGTCAGGCGGTCCGCCCGCGTCGCCTTCTCCTCGGCCGCTGCGCGGAAGGCGGCGGCTGCGGCGGCCTCCGCTTTGGCCTTGGCCGCGGCGGCTTCGGCGGCGGAAACCTCCACGGCAGCCTTCTCATGCGTCAGCCGCTCCAGTTCCGCGCGGGTGGCTTCGATCTGCTGACGCGCCAGTGCCAGCTTCTCCTGCTCGGCGGTCAACGCCGCGCGGTGAGCCGCTTCGCGCTCCGACTCCCGCCGGGGCTGTTCGATGCCAAACCACCATCCCCCTGCCCCCGCCGCCCCAAGGAGGAGAAGCGTCAGGACCGGTGCCAGCGTCGAGCGCTTTTGGGGCACCGGGGCAACAGGGACCGGTGCGGGCACGGGCGGAGCCGGTAATGCTACCGGGGCGACCTCCACTGCGGCGCTTTCTACCGGAGCCGGGACGGGTTCCTCCGCAACTTCCTCGTCAATCTCCTCCCCAGCGGGTTCTTCCGCCAGCCGTTCGGCAAACTGCCGGACGCTACCCGGGCGCTTGGCAGGATCGGTCTGGAGGGCGGAAACCACCACATCCCGCCATGCTTCGGGTAGATCCCCGGCGCTCGCCTCGTCCGTAACGGCGTGCCCTGTGAGCAACCATCCCGCGAGCGCACCGAGGCTGTAGATATCATCCGCCGGTGCAGGCGGCTCTCCTGCGATCTGCTGTGGGCTCGCCAGCGCGGGCATCTCCGGCGGATTATCGCCAAAGGCGCGCAGCAGCGCGGTGATTCCAAAATCGCTAAGCTTCAGTTTTCCCTCCGGGGTCACCACGATCCGCGACGGATCAATCTCCCGATGGACGAGATTCTCCTTCTCATGTGCTTCCGCGAGCGCCTCACAGAGATCAACCATCCAGCAGTGGACCACCTCCGGCGACCGCGCACCATCGCGATCCAGCAGGACATTGAGCGGCTCTCCCTGCACGGCTTCGAGCACCAGCGCAGCGGTGTCGCCCCACGGCTCAATCCCCTCCACGCGGAACGTGGCCGGATGGGTAAGCCGCTGATGCCGCGCCACTTCCCGGCGCAGGTCCCCCTGTAGGGCCGGATCATGCCAGAGCGCAGGCGGGACAAAATCGAGCAACCATTGCGTTTCGCCTTCTTTTGCCAGCCAGACGGATTCCGTCACTTCCGCCTCCAGTTCGTAGCGTTCGCCGATGATCTCTCCGGCGGTGGGACGCGGGAGGGGTTCGCTGAGGGGGAGAACGGCGCTCATGATGGGCGGCATTTTTTCCCTCCTCGGGGAAAACCTCAATCCCGAAATTCCCTGTCTTGCTTTTCGCTGCGGGCGGTTTTAGGCTCCCCGCCCTTATGTTAAGCGCAGGCATCGTTGGACTTCCAAACGTGGGTAAATCGACCCTCTTCAACGCGGTTACCCGTACCCGGAAAGCACAGGCGGAGAACTATCCGTTCTGCACGATTGATCCGAATCAGGGAGTGGTCACGGTGCCCGATCCCCGGCTGGAGGTACTCTCCAAAATCTCCGGCTCGAAGAAGCTCGTCCCCGCCGCCATTGAGTTTGTCGATATCGCCGGACTGGTAAAAGGCGCAAGTCAGGGCGAAGGCCTCGGCAACCAGTTCCTGAGCCACATCCGTGAAGTCGATGCCATCGTGCAGGTGGTCCGCTGCTTTGAGGATGAGAATATTCACCATGTCGCCGGAACGGTCGATCCTGTACGCGACATCGAAGTGATCAACACCGAGCTTGTTCTCGCCGACATGGCCGCGCTCCAGAAGCGGGGCGAGCGGCTTCAGAAAAGCGCGCGCTCGGGCGACAAAGTCGCGAAGGCCGAGCTGGCCGTTGTCGAAAAGCTCCTCCCGCACCTGAACGAAGGGAAACCGGCGATCACCTTCGATCTGAGCGATGAAGAGAAGAAGATCGTCAAAGAGTTCTTCCTCCTGAGTTCAAAGCCCGTCATCTTTGCCTGCAACGTCGCGGAAGGCGACCTCGCCGCCGTCTCCGCAGCCGTAGCCGGTACGGACGACACGTCAAACCCCTCCTACCTTTACGTCAAGGCCGTCAAGGACTACGTCGCCTCACACCTCGCCACGGACGCCATCGTCATCAGCGCGCAGATCGAAGCCGAGCTGATGGACCTTCCCGAAGAAGAGAGCCGCGAGTACCTCAAGGATCTCGGCGTCGAAGAGAGCGGCATGGGTTCGCTGATCCGCGCCGTCTACCATCTCCTGGGCCTGCGGACCTATCTCACCACCGGGGTACAGGAGACCCGCGCCTGGACCATCCGCGCCGGAGACAAAGCGCCCGCCGCCGCCGGGGTGATCCACTCCGACTTCGAGCGCGGCTTCATCGCCGCCGAAACGATTCACTTCGACGACCTCGTCGCCCTCGGCTCCTATGCCAAAGCCCGCGAAGCCGGAAAGCTCCGCATCGAAGGCAAGGAATACACCGTACAGGACGGCGACGTGATGGAGTTCCGCTTCAACGTCTGATCGTCTGACAATTCAACTTCCAAAAAAGGCCGGACGATCGC
>JBEBWR010000151.1:0-7823 GCA_040392045.1 Chthoniobacter flavus
GTGGGGCTGATGGATTATACCGTTCGTTTTTCCGCAATGCTCAATGGCGAAAGCTCGGATTTTGTGCTAACGGTGATCGTGCCTGTCACGACCCTCTGCCCCTGCTCCAAGGCGATCAGCCGCTACGGCGCGCATAATCAGCGCGGTCACGTGACCTTTGCCGTGCGCTTTCACAAGCCGATCTGGATCGAGGACCTCATCCAGCTCGTCGAGGCGAGCGCGAGCAGCGAGCTCTATTCCCTGTTGAAGCGGCCGGATGAGAAAGTGGTCACCGAGCGGGCGTTTGAGAATCCGGTGTTCGTCGAGGATCTTGTCCGCAATGTGGCGGGACGCGCGAACTGTGAAGCCAATATCCGCTGGTATCGCGTGGAGGCGGAGAATTTCGAGTCGATTCATAACCACAACGCTTACGCCATGCTGGAAAAGCAGAAGGCGGTCTGACCCGCAATCATCCCGCCGCCCTCCCCTCCCCCCTTGCTCATGTTCCAGCGTCTCCTCATCATCGGAATCGTCGGCTTTTGGCTCGCCATGACCGGAGCGCTGGTGCAGCTCTGGATCAACCCCGCCGGGAACGATCTCATGAGCGTTCCGGTGGAGCATGTGGTACGGCAGATGTTCCACCATGAGCAGGCATCGAATCTCTCCGTGATGCAAAACGGACGGCGGATCGGCTCGCTGATGCTCCAGCCCCGGCGCTTTGACGAGAATGGGATCGGCGTGGTGGACTTCTCCGGCAGCCTGATGCTGGAGCTGCCCTTCATGACGGAGCAGCCGTTCAGCTGGCGCGGTACGGCGGAGGTGAATCGCGATTTTGCGCTCCGGCTTTTCCGCGTGAGGATCGACGCGCATGGGCCGAAAATCGGAACGGATATTGAAATTTACCCTGCGGAAAAGAAGATCGTCTACCGGATCGGTCATCATGGGGAGGACCCCTACGAGTCGACGATCCCCCTCGGCGCGGCCGGGGCTCGCGAGGCGCTGGAGAGCTTTGGGATTGATCCGGCGATCCTCAAGCAGATCCCCATGGGGGCGAGCGGGAAGGACGATCCGGGGATGATGATCATGGCGCGTCGGGCAGAGATCGAGATTCAGGGGGAGCGAGCACAGACCTTCCGGATAATGGGGCGCAAGGGCGACACGCTGCTTTTTGAGGCGGACGTGAGCAACCTCGGGCAGATCCTCGGCCTCAAAAGCGCCTTTGGCTTCGGTCTCCAGCCGGAGCAGTGATTTCTTTCCACCGTTAATTTTTATCGTGATCCAGACGCATTCCCTCTGCAAGAGCTTCGGCAATCTTCACGCCGTACAGAATCTCAACCTCGACATCAAGCAGGGGGAGTTTTTCGCTTTTCTCGGGCCGAATGCTGCGGGGAAGACGACGACGATCAAGATGCTCTCGGGGCTGCTGCGCCCGTCGTCGGGGCACTGCATCGTCGCGGGGCATCACGTGCAGAACACTCCGGAGGCCGCCAAGGCGCAGATGGCCTACGTTCCGGACTTTCCCTTTCTCTACGATAAGCTGACCTCCCGCGAGTTCATGCAATTCACGGGCGACCTCTTCGCCATTCCGCCCAAGGAGGCCAGCCGCCGTACGGACGCGCTTTTTGAGCGTTTTCACCTCGACGACTACCGCAATGAACTGACGGAGAACCTTAGCCACGGGACACGTCAGCGGCTGGTGATCGCTTCGGCGCTATTGCACGAGCCCAAGGTGATCATTATCGATGAGCCGATGGTCGGCCTCGACCCGCAGCACGCGCGGATCGTAAAGCAGGAACTCAAGGCCCGAAGCGAGGCCGGAGTGACCATTTTCCTCTCCACGCATACGCTCTCCGTGGCGGAAGAGATGGCCGACCGCATCGGGATCATCCATCATGGGCGACTGATCGCCGGAGGCACCGTCGACGAACTTCGCAAGCAGGCGGAGGAAACCGGCGGGCTGGAGCATATCTTCCTCTCGCTCATCGATTCCGAGGAGCATCACCGCCTCCCGCCGTCGTCCTTCCTGCGCTAGGCGGCTCTAACGTCTTTCTGGCTGGCCTCTACCGTCCCGCGGAGCTTGACATCCGATTGGAAAGAAGGCACTCTAATGAGAGAGAGGAGAACGATTAGCCATGAAGATAGATGAACTGATGACGATTGCCACTTTCGACACTGCGGTAGATGCCGAGCGGCTCAGAACCCGGTTTGATGAAGCAGGGATCGGTGCGGAGGTTCTGGATGAACGCGCAGAGCAGCGATTCCTCCTCTTCTCCCGGCCCCATTCGGGGATCAAGGTACGGGTCACCAAGGATCAGAAAGAGCAGGCGGAGCGTCTGATGCGCGAATGGGATCGTGCGGAAGGGATTCTCACCGACGCCGTCTCCTGTCCGGAATGCGGCTCGTACGCGATTGAGTACCCGCAGTTTTCGCGAAAGACGTATCAATCGGTCTTTTTCGCCGTGCTGTCCGCTCTCGGATTCATGCGACGGCTCTACTATTGTAAGGAATGTCAGTTTACCTGGTCGCCCGTACCCGAGGTGAAGCGGGAGCTGGATGTGCTCAACTGGCCGGTCCGCAAGCCAAAGGCGAAGAAGGCCTGATGCCTCTCCGCCAGTGAAAAAGCGCCGGGCCTATCGCCCGGCCTTTTTCTTCGGACGCTTGGCCGGCTCGCCGATGACGCGGTACTTGAGAAGCATTTTATCAATCTCCGCGTTGGTCAGGCCTGCGGGGATGGTGATGACGCCGTCGCTGATGCGCTTGTCGATGAGCATGGCACTGACGAGCCGTCCGTTGACAAAGATGACGAAGACGCGGCCCCGGTTCTCCACGGAGACGGTGTCGAGCGACATACGCCCATGCGGATCGAGTTGGTAGGCGCAGCCCATCGTCCCGTCCGCGGCGGCAAAGGGGTAGATCGCGGTGACGTCGTTCTCGTTGATCTCGGGGATTTTTTTGACATAGGCCGGGGTTCCGGCGGTGCCCGTCTGCACGGCGGTGATGAAGGGTGCTCCGTCCTGCTCATTGGCCTGTAGGTGAAAGCGGATGGTAATCTCATCCTTTTTGCGCTTGGAGCTGGCGGAGGCGCTCAGCGGGGCGGCAACAAGGGCGGCCAAAAGAAAGATCGGGAGGAAATATCGGGTAAATCGCATGACGACACTGTGATGGGGATAAAACCGATTTGCAACTCCTGCGCGCATACGGTACACACTTGTGCCATGCAATGTCGCTTTGGTTGGACAAATCGCGTGGCGCTCCTGCCTGTGGCGCTCGTCGCGCTGTTCGCTTCCGTTGGCTGCTCCACGACCGCCCGGATCACCACCTCGGTTACGCAAATCTTCTCATCCTCGGGTGAAAAGACCAAAGAGCGGAAGGTCAAAGGGAAGGACCCGACCAAACACCTCGTTTTCCGTATGGAGGTAACTCCGAAAGAGGTGTCGCTCTCCGATACGCGGCGGCTCAAGCTCCATATCACGCTGGAGAACGACGGTAAGCGCTTTACGCAGCTTCATTTCCCCACGACGCAGCGCATCGAGATCCTGGTCCGCGACTCACATGACCATCTCGTGACGCAGTGGAGTGAGGACCGCGCGTATGACCAGGTACCCGGGTATGTCGGCATCAATCCGGGCGAGCGCGTGTCGTACAACACGGAGATATCCACCCGCGACCTTCAGGCAGGGAAGACGTACAAGATTCTCGCCTTCCTGCCGAATTACGATCATCTCCGCGCGGAGAAGCAGATCACGCCGAAGCCATAGATCCCTCTCCCTCGATCAGAAGAAGATCGGGATGATCAGGATGGCGACGATGTTGACCACCTTGATCATCGGGTTGATGGCCGGGCCGGAGGTGTCCTTGAAGGGATCGCCGACAGTGTCGCCGGTGACAGCGGCGTCATGTGCCGGGGAGTGTTTCCCGCCTAAGTGGCCCTCCTCGATGTATTTCTTGGCGTTATCCCATGCCCCGCCGCTGGAGGTCATGGAGATGGCGAGAAAGAGGCCGGTCACGATGGTGCCGACGAGGACGCCGCCGAGCACAATCTCCCCTCGCCAGCCGAGCGAGGCGACGAGCAGGACGGCCAGCACGGGGAGCAGCGCGGGGATGATCATCTCCTTGAGCGCGGCGCGGGTAACGATGTCCACGCAGGCCCCGTAGTCGGGTGTTTGCTCGCCTTTGAGGATACCGGGCTTCTCACTCAACTGCCGACGCACTTCGCGCACCACGGCTCCGGCGGCTTTGCCCACGGCGTCCATGCTGAACGCGGAGAAGAGGTACGGCAGACAGCCCCCGATGAAGAGGCCGATGATGACCTGCGGATCTTGCAGGGAGAACTCGATCTCGAAAATCTTCCCGACGGAGATAAAGTGCGCCCGGAGCTCCTCGACATACGAGCCGAAGAGGACGAGCGCAGCCAGACCGGCGGAGGCGATGGCGTAGCCCTTGGTAACGGCCTTCATGGTGTTGCCCACGGCGTCGAGCTCGTCGGTGACCTGCCGGACCTCGCCGGGGAGGTCGCTCATGACGGCGATACCACCGGCGTTGTCAGTGATCGGCCCGAAGGCGTCGAGCGAGACGATGATTCCGGCCATGGAGAGCATGCTCATGACCGCGATCCCGATGCCGTAGAGGCCGCCGAAGTGGTAGCTGAGCAGGATGGCAATGCCGATGAAGCCGACGGGGAGCGCAGTCGCATGCTGCCCGGTGGCAAGTCCGGCGATGATGTTGGTGGCGTGACCGGTTTCCGACGCTTTCGCGATCCGTTTGACCGGCCGATAGCGGGTGGAGGTGTAGTAGTTGGTGATAACGACGACCACCCCGGTCATCAGCAACCCGACAAGACTGGCCAGATAGAGGCCGTTGGCGTTGTAGATCTTGCCGCTGGAATGGATGGCGTTGGGGAAGAGGGCGTGGGTGGCAGGCCAGAAGAGAATCGCGGAGACCACCGCGCTACATGCGACGGCGCCCATCAGGACGCCGGAGGGGGCGCCCCGCACAAGCCGGACATAGAAGATCCCGAGGATGGCGCTAAAGACGGAGATCCCCCCGAGCAGGAACGGGTAGATCACCGCCGCAGGAACTTCCCGCAGGGTGAGCCCGGCCACGAGGACGGCTCCGATCAGACTGACGGCGTAGGTTTCAAAAACGTCGGCGGCCATCCCGGCGCAGTCGCCCACGTTGTCGCCGACGTTATCGGCGATGGTAGCGGGGTTGCGGGGGTCGTCCTCATCAAGGTTGCTCTCGATTTTGCCGACGAGGTCCGCACCAACGTCGGCGGCTTTCGTATAGATGCCGCCGCCGAGCCGCGCAAAGACGCTGATGAGGCTCGACCCAAGCGCCAGCCCGACCAGGCTGGAGATGGCTTTCTCCGGCCCGATCATTTTGAGCGCGATGAGGTAATATCCGCCCACGGAGAGCAGAGCGAGAACGACGACCAGGAGGCCGGTAACCGCTCCCCCTTCAAAAGCGACCCGCAGGGCGCGATGGCGTTCTCCCCTCGCCGCCTCGGCGGTACGGGTGTTGGCCATCACGGCGATCCGCATTCCGATGTAGCCGGAGGCGAGCGAACAGATGGCCCCGAGGACAAAGCCATACGCCGTGGCGTGATCCTTGAAGGCAAAGAGAAGAACGAAAATCACGACGGCAATGACGCCGATGGTCCAGACCTGTCGGCGGAGGTATGCCTTTGCCCCTTCCTCTACAGCGGCCGCGATCTGGCGCATTCGCTCATTCCCCGGCGGCGATGCGATAATCGACCGGATGAGGTAGACTGCGAAGAGCAGCCCGGCGACTGCACAGAGGAGGGAAAGCTCAATGCCGGATTGAGCGAGGGAAAACGCGGCGAGGGAGGGAACGAGGTTCTGCATGGTTTGCTTGGGTAGTACGTAGCTGCTTCCCCTTTTGGAGGGGCCATCGATACGGATTGTTTAAGACCAACAAAGGACCAACAGGGACAGAATCGTCTGAGTAACCCGCAGAGTTCCTTCCGCTACGGGGCCGGTGACAACCGACAGCGCGGAGTCTACGCTTTCAAAGCAGCGACGAAAAGCAGAAAAAAAGACGGGCCGCCCGCCGCGCCCCTACGCGCTTCGGACGGCCCTTCAGGTTCGCACCTGAGATTTTGAGGAGGGAACCCCTCTTTCACACTGCACGGAGGAATAAAGCACGAGGCGTGCCAACTTTGCCGCGGAGTTTTTTGTCGCCTATTCGGTACGCTTGAGGATTAACGAAGCGTTAATCCCGCCGAAGCCAAAGGCGTTGTTCACGGCAGCGCGGAGCTTCGCGGGGCGGCCTTGCCGGGGGACGACGTCGAGATCGCAGCGGGGATCGGGAGTGGCGTAGTTGAGCGTCGGAGGAAGGAATCCCTCTCTCAGAGCGAGAGCGGTGATGACCGTTTCGATTGCCCCCGTAGCCCCGAGAGGGTGTCCGGTAAACGGTTTGGTCCCGGAAAAGGCAAGCCGCAGCGCCTGCGCGCCAAAGACGGCTTTGACGGCAGCGGTCTCGTTGAGGTCATTGAGTTGCGTCCCGCTGGCATGGCCATTGATATAGTCGATGGCTTCGGGAGGAAGATCGGCATCCGCCAGCGCGGAAGCCATGCAGCGCCGGACCATTTCTCCGGAAGGATCGGGAGTGGTCATATGGTATGCCTCATTATTGAGAGCATAACCGCTCACCTCTGCATAAATCGTCGCTCCCCGACGCTCGGCGTGGGAGAGCTCCTCCAGCACCACGCTCGCGGCTCCCTCCCCCATGATGAAGCCGTCGCGGTGAAGGTCAAAGGGGCGGTAGGCCCGCGCCGGTTCCTCCTTTGAGCGGCTCATGGTTTTGATGAAATCAAACGCGCCAAAGGTGAGCGGGCAGAGCGGAGCTTCCGCGCCCCCCGCGATCATCACGTCCGCCCAGCCGTCGCGGATATACCGCAGCGCTTCGCCAATGGCGATGACTCCGCTCGCGCAGGTGTTTGAGTTTGTCGTACCCGGTCCGCGAAAGCCGCACTCCATGGCGATATTGGAATGCGCCGAACCGCCGAAAATCTGGAGCGCGAGAAGCTGATTTACGGCGCGCGCGCCTTTAGTGAGAAAAATCGCGTGCTCCTCCTCCGCCCCGGCGATGCCCCCCAGCGCCGTGCCGAATGAGACGCCGACGCAGTCCTGCTTTTGCCCGCGGCTCCAAGGCAGCCCCGCATCCTCCAGCGCCATCAGCGCCGAGCCGAGGGCCAGCCGGGCATAGTGATCCAGCCGCCGCAGCCGGTTGGCGGTGAAGAAATCGCGTGCATCCCAGTCTTTGACCTCTCCTGCGCAGCGGGCGTGGTAGGCGGAGCCGTCAAAGCGGGTAAGCGCACCTACGCCGCCGCGCCCCTCGCGGATCGCGCTCCAGAGATTTCGCCAGCCGGAACCGGCGGCAGTTATGGGGCCAAGCCCCGTAATCACAACCCTGCGCTTCATGCGGCTATTTCAGCACGGGCGCATCCAGCCGGAGCCGGAGCGCCGCCCCGCGATCGCGTACCTCCTGCTGGAAGCGAGGCGAAGCATCGCCGCTCAGGGCAATAAGGAGCCGCGGGAGGTCGCGGGTCTTCGCATTCGGCTTATTCGACGTGGCATACTTGCGAAGGTGCTCCGCGAAATTGACGACACCTTCGGTCCACGCCGCATAATCCCACTCCAGCGCCACCGTTACCTCTCCCTGCGGTCCGAGCCCCACCGGAAGCCCGTCGAGCGACCCGATCCGGCTGATCTCCACCCCGTCGTCATAAAGCCGCGCCAGAAGCTGAGCCGTTCTGCTATAGAAAATCGCATCCTGCTCACCCTTGGACTCTTCCACTGCGAGCCGCACGAAATCGGCACGTC
>JBEBWR010000152.1:0-7733 GCA_040392045.1 Chthoniobacter flavus
TCATCGACTTGCGCGGCGGATCAATCGCCGCCGCCCCGTGAAATCCCCCTGGTGGAGAAGAAGCAGGAGCAGCTCTCCGTACAGGAAGTGGACGAATTGGGAAAGCTGGCTTTCTCCATTGAGCCGAAGAAGTGGAAACACGCGGAGAGCGAGAATTTTGTGCTCCATTTCCGCCGTGCCACAGAGGCCCGCCGGGTCATCCGCGAAGTGGAGTACACCCTCTGGTTTGTCGCGCAGGCATTGGGAAAAACGAAGGCGGACTATGCGAAAAAGTCGCAGATCTTTATCTTTAGCGGTACGGGCGACTGGCAGACCTTCCTCTCCGAAACGGGTGCCCCAAGCTGGTCCGCCAGCTTTGCGCTCCGCGACAATCTCTATCTGAATGTCGGCAGCGCCGTGGAGCCGTTTGACTCCCAATTGCTGGCGCATGAGGTGACACACGCGGTCGTCGCGCGGCTCTATCCGGACAAGCGCTGGCCGCTCTGGCTGAATGAAGGGCTGGCAGAGTATATGGGCAGCGCCAGCGTGGCCGCCCGTCGGCAGCAGACCCTCAAAGGGCTGCAAACCTCGCTTCACGGAGAGATGATGCCGCTGGAGCGCCTGCTGGAGCTTAAGGAGTACCCGAAGGACCGCGACCAGATTCGCATGCTTTACCGTACCGGAGAGCGCTTGGTGCGCTTTCTGATGACCCGGTTCCCGAAGGAGCGCCTTCCGCAGTTCGTTGACCTGATCCTTCAGGGAACAGGGTTCGAAGAGGCCGCGATGAAGGTTTACGGCGATCAGGTCACCGATTTTAAAATGTTCAAACGGGAGTACACCGCGTCGGAGAGGTAGGAAGAAAACGAAGCTCAATGGTTGCCGTGAAAAGAGATCAGGTCGCCTTCCGCGCGATCGTCGGTACTGACGAAAGCGAGGTCAAACGTGTCGCGCGCGAGGTCTCCGTAGCCATGCTGCCGGAAGGAGCCGGGGAGATGGGCTGTGACGTGATCGACGGCGCGGCGGAGAACGCCGAGCAGGCCGTCCAGCGGATTCATGAGACCATCGATGCCCTTCTTACCCTGCCATTCTTTGGTGGCGGCAAGCTCGTCTGGCTTAAAAGCGCGAACTTTCTCGGAGACAGTGTCACCGGTCGGGCAGCCTCGGTCCTCGAGGCCGTGGAGAAGCTGACCGAAACGCTCTCGGCGGGGCTGCCGCCGGATGTCCGCTTCCTGCTCAGCGCCACCGAGATCGACAAACGGCGCGCGTTCTACAAATTTCTCGGCAAGCAGGCGGAGGTGGAAGTCTTTGATCGGATTGACAGCAGCCGCTCCGGCTGGGAAGAAGCCGCGGCCGGACAGGTGGCGCATCGCGCCAAAGAGCTGGGGCTAGCCTTCCGCCCCGACGCGCTGGAGCTTTTCACCCTGCTGACCGGAGGAGACAGCCGCCAGATTGCCAACGAACTGGAAAAGCTGGATCTTTACCTCGGCCCCGAGCGGCGCGAAGTCTCGCTGGATGAAGTCTACCTCATGACCCCCGCTTCGCGCGCGGGCGTGATCTTCGAGTTGGGGAACGCTCTCGTGGCGCGGAACCTCAATCAGGCGCTCGGACTGATGGAACAACTGCTTTTCCATGGCGAAAAGGCGGTCACCATCCTGCTCGTGGCCATCATCCCGAGCGTGCGCAATCTCCTCGTAGTCAAGGACCTGATGCAGCGCTACCGGTTACAGGCTCCGCGCGCGCCGTTTCACTTTACCGGTGTCCTCAATCGTCTCCCCGCCGGGGCCACGGCCCACCTTCCGCGCAAGAAAGACGGCGGAATCAACGCCTATGCCCTCGGCATCGCCGCGACCGGCGCGGGGCGCTTCGATCTGCCCGAGCTGGAAGCCGCCATGCGCGCCTGTCTGGAGGCTAACGTCACCCTCGTCACCAGCGGGCTGGAGCCGAAAATCCTTCTCTCCGAGTTGCTTGTGCGCATCCTCAGACCAAAGGAGGCGCGTTTTTAGTTTTCCTTCTTCGGCGGAATCCTTCATAAACCCACTTCACATACTCTATGGTTTCATCCTCTCCCAAGCTCACCACAGTCGTTACCGGCGGCGCTGGATTTTTGGGGTCGCACCTTACCGACCGTCTCCTTTCCGAGGGGCATCGCGTTATTGGTCTCGACAACTTCATCACAGGTAATCCCGCCAACATCGAACACCTTGGGGGAAACTCCGACTACCGTTTCATTCAGCACGATGTCACCCAGTACATCCTAATTGATGAACCGGTGGACTTCGTTTTCCACTTTGCCTCCCCGGCCAGTCCGGTCGATTATCTGGAGCACCCCATCCCGACCCTCAAAGTCGGCGCCTTGGGAACCCACAATGCCCTCGGCCTCGCCAAGAGCAAGAAAGCGCGCTTCATCATCGCCTCCACCAGCGAATGCTACGGCGATCCGCTCGTTCACCCGCAGACCGAAGACTACTGGGGGAACGTCAACCCCATCGGCCCTCGCGGCGTGTACGACGAAGCCAAGCGCTTCGCCGAGGCCATCACCATGGCCTACCACCGGTATCACCATGTCGATACCAAGATCGTCCGGATTTTCAATACCTACGGCCCCCGGATGCGCCTGCGGGACGGACGCGTTGTCCCCGCCTTCATCGGGCAGGCCCTTGCCGGGGAGCCGCTGACGGTCTTTGGCGACGGCTCCCAGACCCGCTCCTTCTGCTACGTCAGCGACCTCATTGATGGCATCTATCGACTCGCACTCTCGGATTTTCACGAACCGGTGAACATCGGCAACCCCGACGAAATGACCATCCGGGAATTTGCCGAAGAAATCCTGCGGATCACCAACAGCGGTTCCGGGATCGAATATCGACCCCTGCCGGTCGATGATCCCAAGATCCGCCGTCCCGACATCACGCGGGCACGCAAAGTGCTTGGTTGGGAACCGAAGGTCAGCTTCGAGGAAGGAATCCAGAAAACAGTAGATTACTTCCGCGACCGGATCGCATGACAACCGTCTGCCGCGTTCGTTACACAAAGCCTTCGCGGCCGGAAAAAAAAGAAATTTCCTTTGCGTTCCCCCTGAACATCGACTTTAATCTCATTAGCTAATCCCCTCAAAGAATGAAAAAGGCTGCGCTTTTCGCGTTATCAATGGTGGTCGCTGTTGCGCCCGCGTTTACCCAACAGGCAGAGTACGACATCAAGAAAGTTGACGTCTCCTTTGTGGACACCCCTGCTTATCAGGTCAACCCGCCCGCCCGGCAGGTTCGTTCCCAGAAATGGATGGCCGTCGAAGTCACCTTCGAGGCAAAGCCTGAGTTTACGGACGAGCTGATTTTTAATTATTACATTTTGTTTGGCGGTCGCCTGCTGGCTGGTCAGGTCAACCACGTCTCCATCCAGAAAGGGCGCGAATTGCATTCCATCGCTTACGTATCGCCGCGCTCACTCAGCCGGATCCTTGAAGGAAAGCAGATCACCGCCTCCGATCTGGTGAACGTCGCCGTTACCATCGCCAAGCCCGGCATTCCCGCTCCGGTTGCCTCCAAGAGCTTCAAGCCCTCTCAGGGCGAGTGGTGGAACACCATGAAGCAGGAGCCGGGATTTGTGCTCAACAAGACGGAGACTCCCTTTGCCCCGCTTTCATGGGATTACTACGAGGCGATCAAGTCCAACAGCGGTCGTTGATTTTCGCCTGATCCCGGCAATAGCGCCATTATCGCGTCACCTTACAAGGTCATCGTTCCTCCCCGTTCAGTCCATTGAGAGAAGCTCACGGTACAGCCCAGTCCCCATCAGCGCGAAAGGCTGGCTCTTCGGGCTTCCCACGCGCTTTGATGGAGGGGGAGAGCGTAGCGATCCCGGCTCCGATCGCGCCGGTTCCCTCAAAGACCGACTTGCATCTCCGGTATATCGGTAGCATCTTTGCGGGACTCTCCTCCCTTGGGGGATTTTTCTTTAAGAATTTCTTCAAGGATACCTTTTTCAAGATTTCCTTCGGGGTGGCCACCGCTGCCTGGAAGACTTCGTTTACACCCCAAATGACTCCCCCTCCTTCTTCGGCCTTTCCGGGTCTCCGATAGAGCGGGGAAAATGCTCACATGGCATCTCCTCAACGTATCTACGCACTGAGCCTCGGTTCCCAGATGGTGAGGCTGGCGGAATTTCGCGCCGACAAGGATGGCGGCCTGATCCTCGCCGCTTATCAACACTCGGAACTCCTTGCCGACCCGGCTACCGACGCCACCCGCATCAGCCAGACCGCCCTCGCCGTTCAGGAACTGGTGGGCTCGCTCAAAGCCAGCGGAAAGGTCAACTGGTCCATTCCCGCGCAGTCGGTCTTTACCCGTTTTGTCAAGCTCCCCCCGGTCGAAGGAAGTCAGGTGGAGCAGATTGTCCGCTTCGAAGCGCAACAGAACGTTCCTTACCCTATCGAGGAAGTTGTCTGGGATTACCAGATCGTCCCCTCCGATGAGCCAGCGAACGTTGAAGTTGTCCTCGTCGCCATCAAAGAGGACCTGCTGGAGGAACTCAACGAAGCCGTCGAAGGCGCCAAGCTCTCCACGAGCACGGTTGACGTGGCCCCCATGGCCCTCTACAACGCCTTCCTTTACAACTACGGCGCGCAGAGCGGCTGCACCATGCTGATCGATGTCGGCGCCCGTACGACCAACCTCATCTTCATCGAGGGGAACCGGATCTTCACCCGTTCCATCACTATTGGCGGCAACGCCGTCACCGCCGCGATTTCCAAGGACTTCGAAGAGCCCTTTGCCGCAGCGGAAGAGCGGAAGAAAAACGGCGGCTTCGTCAGCCTCGGCGGGGCTTACGCCGAGCCTGAAGACCCCGATATCGCGAAGGTTTCCAAAGTCGCGCGGAATACGATGACCCGTCTGCACCGGGAAATCGCCCGCTCCATCTCCTTCTATCGCTCCCAGCAGAACGGCGGCGCTCCCGAGCGCATCTACCTCTGCGGCGGTGCCGTCGGCATGCCGTACATGAAGGAGTTTTTTGAGGAGAAGCTCGCGCTGCCTGTCGAGTTCTTCAACGCCCTCAAGAAAGTCAACGTCGCTTCGGGAGTCGACTCCGCGGAAGTCGGTCGCGAAGCGCATCTGATGGGCGAATTGGTCGGCCTTGCGCTTCGGAGCGTCGGCCAGCCTCCGATGACCTTGAATCTCCGGCCCGCCAGCGTCGTCGCTTCGCAGGCCGCCGCCTCCAAGATCCCTGCCATGGCGGCCGCGGCCGTCTGCCTCCTTGCCGCGCTTGGCGGGTGGTATTACTATAACGCTCAGGCTGTCAGCTTCTTCCAGCAGGCCAACAGTGATTATGATCCGCAGGTCAAAACGCTTGATGGTTTCGACAAAAAGCAGAAAGCCGTTCAGGCCGAGATCAAGGCACGTGAGAACTCCGTCGCACCGCTGCTGACTGCCATCAGCGAGAGGCAGTACTGGGTCAGCCTGATTGACGATCTCAATACACGGCTCCCTGACCGGATGATCTGGATCTCCGCTCTGGAAATGAACGCCGGAGCCAAGGCGACAACGGCTGCCCCGGCACCCCGCGGAGCGGGAAGACCAGCAGCCGGAGCCGCCGCCGCCAATACGGCGATCAAAGGTCCCTTCCTCGGCCTGCAAGGCTTCTACCTTCATAATGATCTCGGAGGCCTCGCCGTCGTGGACAAATTTGCGGAAGCCCTTGCCGGTTCCCCGTTCTACGACCTTACCAATCTTAAGAAAAACGAGTATAACCCGGTCCGCCCCACTCAGGACGACGTCCACTGGACGTTTGGTTATGTCTTCAAACTCCCGCTGAAACAGCCGATCGCCAAATGAACAAGGCCCCACAACAAATTCTAACCGGTATCGGCGTGGCTACCGTCCTCGGGTGCGCCGCCTTGGGATTCTTCATCTACAAGAAGTCAGGGGAGCTTGCCGAAGCCAAAACCGCTTTTACGGCGACGGCAGGGAACTATCAGCGACTGAGAACCCAACCGCTCTATCCCAGCGCGGAGAATCTCAAGAAGCTGGAGGAACAGCGCGATATCGCCGCCGAAGCCGCCACCGCCGCTCTCAAAGAGTTGAATCCGATGGCGATTCCTCTGGAGGAAATCACGCCCGAGCAGTTTCAGGAAAAGCTGCGGGGCATGGTCAACGCGGTAACCACCAAGGCGCAGGAGCGGAACGTTGAGCTCCCCGAAGATTTCTACTTCGGCTTTGACAGCTACAAGTCCACGGCCCCCGCCAACGCCACCGCCGCTGCCGCTCTCTGGCGTCAGGCCCGGGCAATTGAGCTCGCGGTGAATATCCTCATCGACAGTCGGATCGACGGCCCCATCACCCTAAACCGGACCGTCCTCCCCGAGGAATCCGGCAAGCCGGCCGCCACCGGTCTCGTCGTCAGCTATCCCTTTACTCTCTCCTTCCGCGCAAGTCAGACCGCGTTCCGGCGTGCGTTGAACGAGATCACCACCAGCAAGACGCAGTTCTTCATTCCCCGCTCCGTCGTCGTGAAGAACGAGCTTGATAAGGAACTCGACAAAACCACCACGACCGCTGCGCAAGCAGCCGGAGCCGGCGCGGGTGCGTCCAAAACCGAGGGAGGCAAGACGCCTGCCCTCCAGTATCTGGTCGGTACCGAGAAACTCGACGTCACCTTAAACCTCGAAATGGTCGTTTTTGCCGATTCCTTCGCCAAAAAATAAGGACACAACAGAACCCAACACGATATGGATTGGATCAAGAAGAACTACGATCGCTGCGCACTCATCGTCTTCGCGCTGGTTCTCGTTGCCTCCCTTGGCATGGTATTCGTCAAAATCGGAGCGCTTCCCGAAGCTCTCTCCGATGTTAAAAAAGACGTTCCCAAAGGGACGAAAGTCACCGAAGCCGACACCGGATTTGTCGATCAGATCAAAGAGGCCATCTCGAACCCTCCCGTATGGAAGGTCAACCATCCGGGATCGCTCTTTGTCTCTCATCGCTACCTCGTCATCAACGGAAAGCTCCAGGACCCGCTGGAGGGAGGAGCCATGCTTCATGCCCCTGTGCCCAACCAATGGCTCACGGATAACAACCTCGACCTGCTTAACCCCGACGTCCTCAACGAGGACCCGGACGGAGACGGATTCACGGTTCTTGACGAGTTCCTTGGTGACTCCGATCCCAACGACAAAGCCTCCCGTCCTTCCTACAGCACCAAGCTGCGACTCAAGCGCTACGTCCGCAAGCCGTTCCGCTTGAAATTCGCCGCCTACGACGGAGACAGCTTCCAGATCAACACGCTTGACATCCGTCAGCCCAGCCAGTTCCTCAAGCTCGGCGCGGACGTCGAAGGAACGAAGTTCAAGGTACTTAAGTTTGAGAAGAAAGTCGTTGTCGATGAGAACGAAATGGAGAAGGACATCTCCGAACTCACCGTGCAGAATAAGGAAACCGGCGAAGACGTCGTGCTGATCTACAACAAAGTCGTCGACTCCCCGGATTCCTACGCCCTCTTCAACTTCCTCTGGGATAATTCGGAGTTCTACGTGAAGAAAGATCAGACCTTCGCCCTCAAGCCGGAGCCGAAGAATCTCTATAAGCTTATCGACATCACCGACGAACAGGCCGTCATCACGAACCTTGAAAGCGGCAACCGGATCGTCGTGCCCGCCCTCAAAAAATAGGGAAAGGCAAGAAATCTGAAAATAAAGCGTGGAGAAACCCATCAGCAGGATTGACAATCGCGAGCGTAATTGTCTTTACTTAGGGCTTTCCACT
>JBEBWR010000153.1:0-7683 GCA_040392045.1 Chthoniobacter flavus
GCGCCCCGGCGGCTCCACTCGACCCACTCCTCCACGATGAACCGCTCATCGGGATAATGGCCTTCGCCCCCGCAATACTCGATGATCACGTTGGGTTCCACCTGAATGGAGGTTAGGGGAGGGGACTGGTAGTTGCGATACGCATACGTGGCAACATAGGCTTTGGGGTCTACTTCCCGAACCCGCTTTGCCAGAAGATTTGCGAAGCGGACATGGCGGTCGGATAGGATGGGCGCCGCCCCGCTATAAATTTCCTCCGCCGGGACATCTGCCAGCTCCGGCGCATCCCAGGCGCGCGTTTCGGGTCTTGTATCAAATCCCCGACCATCGTTGGGAGAGATATTGAGATAACGGTTGGCTTCAGGGTTTTCCTTCCATGCCGTATGCCAGTCGTTAAAGATTTTGTCCTGCACCTCCGGGTTTGAAAGATTCAGTTTGGAATTCTTTGAGCCCGTCTGGGGCACGCCGGGGGGCGGAAGCGCAAACCAGTCGGGGTGCTGCTCACCATACAGGCCCCACCACTTTGAGAAGGCGTGCCCGAAAGTCTTCATACGCGAGGGATTCATCCGCTCCCGGCTCAGCCATTGATCGTGCTCCGCTGCGAGCCGCTCCCACTCCTCGCGCGAAGCCGAAGTCAGGTCTATCATCTCTTCGATCTTCGCTCGGCTGCGCGGCATCCGATAGCCATTGCGGATGGAGCGAAGGAACGGAATATCCGGCTTCCAGCGCCACTCCTGCGGAGCTAGCGATAGCGTCGGCTGGACAGAGTAGACCTCGCCGAGCTCCCCGGGCCAGATCCAGCGTACGCCCAGCTTTTTACGGACGAACTCAAGAACGGCAAAGTAGGTCCCCTTCCTTTCGATCTTCGGTAAAGGCTCTTCGTCATCCCCGAGCAGCCCAACCCGCCCCTCTTCGATGAAGACCCGGGCCTCCTCCTGATCAAAAGGCTGTCGGCTCCAGCCGTTGGCACGCGTCAGCCCGCTCTCCCCAACCGCGATGTACGCCGTCTTCCCATCCCATGCATCCATCGTTACAATAGGAAGCTGCGCTCCGGTAACCTTTCCTACCCAGAAATTGAGCTCCCTTGCTGCATCAAGGATTTTGTCCGTCGCCTGAGGATCAACAACGATCACGCAGGCAGGCTTCCCTTCAAGAGCGACAACGAAGTCGCCCGGATCGCCGAATACTCCATTGGCGGGAGATAAACAGAGGAGCAAAGCAACAGAGAAGCTTCGACCCCATGCTTTGACGTGGTACGGGAATCCGGTACGCATCAGATCCAGAAGTAATGGATAAACGGTCCCTTCCTTACAACACCTCAAGGTGAAGCGAGTGAAACCACGTGCTGGCCTTTTTATTGCCGTATGCCCCGCGAAGACCGAAGTATCCCGGCGTTTCCGAAGCGTTCTGCGTCTCCACTTCCGCAATCTTTTCGCTCGGATTTCCCATCGGGTCCACGGCCCACAGCTCTCCCCTGATGACTTTGCCTCTGACTTCAAACTTCAACTGATAATCCCGCAGCATCGCGAGGTTGGACGGCAGAGGCATCTGTGCCAGCAGTTCGCCGGGTTCGAGGTGGCTTCGCGGATTGTGATAGATCGCAAGGGAGCGATTTTCTCCCCTCGGATCAAGGCATAGGTAGTATCCCGAAAAATGATCGTACAGCGGCTTCTGAGCGCGGAGCACCACCCCTCTGCTGGATAGCACCGCCTTGGACATCTGAGAGAATCGGAAGTTTACAGATCCCGCGATGTCTTGAAGCTCGGATGCGGGCTTGGCTCCCACGAGCCCGGTGAAGTAGACCGTGGCGTTTCCCTCTTTCTCCTGGGAGCGCTGGATGAGCAGCCCTCCTCTTCCCGACGTGTCGGGGATTTCGGCGATCAGGGCTTCTCCCTCTCCCCGCATTTTCACAACCCAATCCGCTGGCAATCCACCCATCGGGGCTTCAAAGGATTCGCTAAGCCGGTCGTTCTGAGCCCAAAGGGAAGTTGTCGATAAAATGAAGAGTGCGCTTAGGAGCTTGTAGTTCATGACTATGATTCAAATGTTTGCAGCATTTTTCCGGCAGCGGAGATGGAGAACGGCCAAGCCGCCGATACCCAGTAGGATTAAGGAGGCGGGTTCGGGAATCACCGTGAGCGTCAGGTCCCGGAAATAAGCCGTTTGAGCGTAATTGCCAAAGCCGTTCCTGAATCCGAAGTAGCCGTCGCTGATATTGGCCGAAGAGTAGATCACTGACGCCAACTCTTCCGTGCCGCTGATATCCCACAGCGAAGCAGTCAGTGTGCTACCCTGAGCGGAAACCTTGAAGAGATAGTCCGTCGCGCCCTGAGCCGAAAACGCTGCAAGGGAGCTTACCAGCGTCCCCGGAGTAGAATTGCCCGTGGGGTTCTCATAAATCCCTAGCCCGTCCAGTGTCACAGCGATATAGTAGCCCGCGAAGGGCGTGCTGCTGAACTGGTAGCCGAGCGACTGCGTACGAAGCATGATGCCGGCGCTTGAGGAATTCCCAAGAGGGTTGTCAAAGCGCAGGGTCACTTCGGCGGTGAAATCCGAGAATTGCGAAGAACCCGCAGCCGTGTAATAAACCGCCGCGTTTGCATTCGAGCCGAAGTTTCCCGAACTGCCATTGGCCGCACGCTCGAACCGTAGGGCGTTTTCGCTAACTCCGGGAATCGGAGCAATTTCGACCGCACCGTTGTTTTCTGCGTTATTGCGGATGACTGCCGTCCAGTCGTCCGGTACGCCTTCCAGAGGAGAGGAAAAGCTTTCGGTGATAACGACCGCCGCATCTCCCTGAAACGGGAGCGCGAAGGATGTCAGACAGAGCAATGGAATCAGGAGGGAATGGGAGGATTTCATAGGGAGGCTCAGGGGGTTGATGATAGAGAGGACTGCATACAAGCTGCTGACGTGGGGGGCTGGAATCGTCGCATCCGATCCTCATCGGACTGAAACTCAAACGAAATCCCGTGATCGTTCGAGCCGGGGAATCCCGTCTTGTGAAGCTCTTCATGCTCTTCAAAAGAGGCTGTTGACGCCCGAGGCAGGATATCGGCCGGGAGCAGGTGGAGCGCAGGCAGAGCCGATTCATCCGGGTTCTGGATGCGATGCAGGAGAACCTCTACCGCCTTTTCCGCCATCCCGACCAATGGCCGACGGACCGTGGTCAGCGGCACCATCGCGAATCGTCCTGAGGCAGTATCATCATAGCCGGAGATCCGAAGATCGCCCGGCACGGCGATCCCAAGATCGGCACACGCGGCCATCGCGCCCAGCGCTACGTCGTCATTCGTGCAGATCAGCGATTCGTACCGTTCGCCCTTGCGATGGAGGCGCGCGACGTAATCGTAGCCATTTTCGAAAGCATTATTGATGTTCTCCTTTTTGACCGGATAGACCACCTCTCCGATCATCCCGTGATACCCCTTGGGAATTTTGGCGTGGCACCCGTGAATCTCCAGCAGTTCCTGAGAATGCCCGTCGGCTACGATAATGCCTCCCGCGTCACGGACTGCCTGAATAAACCCTGTAATACGTTCTTTCGTACTCCAACCCGGTCGGGAGAGCGTGCCCGGATCACGATAGATGGAAAGATAGACCAGACGCTGAGATCCCAGCGCCAGATGGTAGCGGGTCAGTTGATAGTAAAGCTCATGGGTATTGAGACGGACGATGGGCGTTCGCGCCAACTGGGCGCTATTGAGTGATACGACGGGAAGCGACTCCGGGAGGACATTCACAATAGCTTCCGCATCCTCCAGGGAATTGACGTTGCATAAAATGACCCCTTCCACCACCTGATCCATCAGGTAGTTTTTGATCATTTCGGGATCTCCATCGAACCATTGGGTATCGACCATCACGAGACGGTAACATTCGCGGTTGAGGCAGTTTGCCAGTTGCCTTACCAATTCGTGGTTTGACGAGTACATCCCCATCCGCATGACGACTCCGATTACTCGCGTCTTCTCCCCCCGCATGATCTGAGCCACGCGCAGGGGGCGATACCCCATTTTGCTCGCGTAGGATTTGATCTGCTCCGCTGTCTTGAAGAGCAGCTTGTGTTCTGTCTTCGGGTTCAGAGCGGTTGCCACAGTAGACTGCGCCAGTCCCAAGGCATCGGCGATGTCTTTCTGGGTGATTCCGTGGGTCCGCTCTTTTTTCGGGGGCGTCATTTCTTCGGTGCTTCGTCGATTTGTCTCGTTTTGATAGGTATCAACGTTGATTGATAGGTATCACGGCTCCGAGCTGGCGGTCAACGTTTATTTCCAATGCTGGACTGAGGCTCCCTGCTTTTCTCCCTCAATCAAACATCTTCAAAGCGCTTACTCTATCGTGCAGCCGGGCGGCCAATTCCCGGCGATTATTTCCCGGGGCTTCCTGGACTCCGTACCGAACGGTTGCTTCGATGCGCGATTTACTCAGGAGTCTGAACAGATGGGGGCCGAAGGTCATGTCGCCCCAGTACGCCACATCGCTCGCGGCGTTTCCTTCTCCCGGCTCAAGCCGATAACCAATGGCGGCTGGGGTGACCGGCCACTGGTGGTCGATGGCGGGGGCGAAGAGTGCGGCATGAAAGGGGAGTACCTGCGCGCCGTCGGACGAAGTGCCCTCCGGAAAGAAGGCAAGCACGGTTCCGGATTCAATCGCGCCTGCCATCTCGCGGGCGATGCGCACCACGTCCGTCCGCTGTTCCCGACGGATGAAAAGCGTTCCGGCAAGGCGGATAAAGAATCCGAAAAGCGGCCAGCGCGCCACTTCGGCCTTGGAAATAAAAACGAGGGGTGAGTGAGCCCCGAGAAGAAGAATATCAAGGTAGCCTAGGTGATTGCCGACGAGAAGTCCCTCCGTGGGGCGGCCTCCATGATAGGACGCTTTCACCGCGAGAATCGTGAGGAACCGTTTGGAGTGTCGCTGCATCCATCGTGCCTTCCTCGGCAATGAACGTCCACGGTCTGCTCCGTGAACGATGATCAGGTAATCTGCCGCCGCCCATGCAAGCGCTCCGCCAAGAAGGATCGTCCGGAGTATGGCCCGCAATACGCCAATCACTCGTATGGGGCGCCTCAAAGCGTCATCAGCATAGGCCATATCTGCTGACAACGTGGGCAGGGAGCGTATCCAGATCCAGCAGCGTCAGAAAATCAATGGTTTGGAACTCCGCATCCAGCGCGGGGGGACCACAGATGGTCGCGCCAATGGAGAAGTAGGCGCTCATCAGCTTGGGTGGTTTTGACGCTATCGGTAACGGATCTGATGCCGTCGCGTCACATGTGAAACCGGGCCGGGGAAGGGTACGCCATGACGCCGGAGCGAGAAATCGTTCTTTCAACGCTTCGTAAAGCGCCAGACCCTCCGCCGGGTTTTGGGAATTCAGCGAAGAGCATCCGATAAGGTAGCGTCCTTCCCGCTCCCGGGCATAAGCGGCAATCCCCTTCCAGAGCAGGCCGAGAACCACGAGGTTCCGGTGCTGGCGATGCACGCAGGCGCGCCCGAGCTCGACGATCTCCGAGACGCGTCCGGCGGGGGCGATCAGCGGCTCAAAATCGAACTCTTGTGCGCTGTAGAATCCCTTGTTGATCACGGCCTGCACGCCGGTCTGAAGCCGGTAAACCCCCACCAGCAGCCCCGTGGCAACCTCCTCTACCAGAAGATGATCACAAACGTCATCAAACTGGTCCACATCCAGACCGTTAAGGTACGAATCGATAAGCCCCTTGCCGAGTTCCATGTTAAACACCTCAAACCTGAGGCGTTGTGCTGCCTCGATGTCACCGGTGGAATCTGCCAGCCGCATCCGGTAGAGATGCTGGAGGCGCGAGTTTGGGGAAAGCCGATCGGCCACCGTGGAGCCGACAGCCGGTATGGAGGTAATCATTCAGGTCTTTCATGGGGGATCATTTTGACTACCGAATGACGACCTTGTTACGAATCTGTTAAAAACGGATTTCAGAGGCTGTTCCGTTTTAACCCCCCTAGGGCCGGAAGCGCGTGGGATCATCCGTCCGCCAGCCTACGGTTCCCGGCGGTCCCCGGAGTTGGAGCTGACGAGGTAACCTTGACTGCTTCTTACCGCCAGGCGAAACGCCAGCGGAACGAAGCAGGCCCGTCAACCGGATGTTCCGTGGTGACCGCCTGCATGTTGCGCGAACCACGCGGACGGGTCAAATGGCTCCCGTTCAAGGAATGGTTATCCAGCCGGACCTCAAGGGCCCGGTCGGCAAGGATGATACTGATGCTTCCGTTTGAAATCATCCATGCGGCATCCTGCGGCCCGAGCCAGCAATAGGCTATACGGCCTTGCGCATCGATTTCATCCAGGATCTCCATTGATCCGTCGTCGAACAGGCGGAAAGTCCGCGTGCAACGGCTCACCTTCGCTTCGGAGGGATAACACTCCGTAAGATCAAGCCGGAGTCCCTGCGTTCCATCCACGAGATGGGTGATGTTGCGTCGGGACGGTTTGAGAGTCTGAAAATGTCCGTTGATCACCGGCGTATTGTGAGCCGACGCCTCCAGCGTAAAGGCGCGTTCGCTGGTCGCCATGTATTGCTGGTAACCAGCGTCGGTCACAAACCACCGGCCGGCCGTCCCAAGACAGACAGATCCGAAATCCCGATGGAGATGCCCGATCGGCCAGTGATTACATCCGATCGCCATCGCCGTATCGCCTGCCTCCCGGCCGCTGCGCAGGACAACGGCATAGCGCGCGTCCAGAAATCCGGCGGGCGGCAGGAGCCCCGCGCAAGGGGCAATTTCGGGCTGTCGGCTCAAGGCGACAAGGGTGTCGACCCGCAACGCATCCAGCCCGACCGGAGCAAAAAAGCCATCGGCGTCCCCCGAGGGATGGCGCGCCCGGTGCTTGGCAATGGCGGAGAGGTAGAACCTCATCTCCACTGGCTCGACATCCGAAAGCTCGGCCAGCGCCAGCGGATCGCCGGGGGCTCCAAGGGCAATGGCGCACCGGAGCACATCGGCAGAAACCTCCGGTAATCCCTCCAGTTGATAGCGCCCCGTTTCAAAGGCGTCCCAGACGAAGTCGAGGATATAACCGTCGTACGCCACCCCTTCGGAAGCATCCCCGACGCGGCGTAGCCGGAGCGCCTCCATTACCCACTCCAAGCGTTCATGCAGCCAGCCTGCCCGGGGGTGACGACAAGCTTCTGCCGCCATGGAGGCCGCGCAAAGCCCGATCACCGGGATGTTGGCCAGCAATAGGAGGTGGTCAGACGATTCCAGAATCGCCCCGGCGGACGAGACCTCCCCGTAGCGCTCGGTCAGGCGCGGCAAAAGCTCATCGGTGAGCCGGGCCAAGGCCTGAAGAATCGCTTCCTTGAGTTCAGGGGATGGAAAGCTCCATTGCAGAGCCGTGAGAAGCAGGCGTACCGTATGCGCCGGAGCGAGAAGCGCTGTATTCGGCAACAGGTAGAGGGGCCACGCCAAGAGCGCCTCCAGCTCCGTTAGAAGGGTATCCCGCGCGCGTTCATCTCCGGTCCACTGAGCATGCCAGCCGAGGGCCAGGAACCGCTCTTCCAAGGCCCAAAGGAGCCAGATATCCCACGGGTAATGCGGAATCCCGCGGGTGTCGATCCCTGGAGTCGGCAATTCCCGGAGCGGCAGGGAAAAGGCGAGCCTGCGCCGGATGCGGTAATAGTCGACACTCAGCCATCGCGCGGCGAG
>JBEBWR010000154.1:0-7659 GCA_040392045.1 Chthoniobacter flavus
AGTATCTCTCAATCCTCAAAGTAATCTCCCTCAACGCACCGCTCCAAAGAGTCGGACATTTGCCCGACCCGCGCGGCAGCGCGAAGACGGTCCAGCGGAACGCTGGCTAGTCGAGGTCGAAGTCCAAGGTTTCGCCGGTTCCTGCCATTGCGGCGAGGGACGGGCGTTCCTTCTTTTGAAGCGCTCGGCGGAGCTTGGAAATCGCGATATTCTGGAGCTGGCGGATGCGTTCCCGGGTCACCCCGAACTTCTTGCCCACCTCCTCCAGCGTACGCGGCTTGCCCCCGTCGAGACCGAAGCGGGAGAAAATAATCTTCCGCTCGCGCTCATCGAGCACCTCAAGCAAGCTATCGAGCTCATCGCGCATATTCTTGTCGCTGAGCATCTCGAATGGCGTCAGCGCCTCCTCATCGCCCACGATCTCGCCGAAAGCCGTATTATCATCATCGGAAATGGGCGCGTCGAGCGATGCGGGACGGATCGCCACCGTCTTGAGGTGCGACACCTTTGCGAGCGACAGCCCGACCTCCTCGGCCAGTTCGTCGTCCGTCGGTTCGCGGCCCAGTTCCTCGCTCATCTGGAGCGAGACGCGGCGCATTTTGGAAATTTTGTCCACGAGATGGACCGGGAGGCGGATCGTCTTGCTCTGATTGGCCAGCGCCCGCTTGATCGATTGCTTGATCCACCAGGCCGCGTAGGTACTCAGCTTGCCGCCCTTGGCGGGGTCAAAGCGTTCCACCGCCTTCATGAGGCCAATGTTCCCCTCGGAAATCAGGTCGAGCAGCGGTAGACCCAAGTTTGCATAGTCGTGCGCGATTTTTACGACGAGGCGGAGGTTTGAGCGGATCATGCGGCTGCGCGCCTCTTTGTCGCCTTTTTTAATCAACGCCGCCAGTTCCACCTCCTCGTCAGGCGTAAGCAGAGGGATCTGCCCGATCTCGCGGAGATAGATCTTGATGCCGGAATCTGTATCTTCAGCAGCCATAGGATGTGCGTTTTTTTAAGGTTCCCCCTTGCGGATTCTCCGAAGTGAGGCAGATTGCCCATGGTCTGGCGTGCTGCCGGCTTCGGAAAATGCCGGGTGTCATTGCGTCTTGAGTGTTTTGACACCCCGGCTTCCCGTTTGTTCAATCATCCCTAAGGATTTCCCTGATTCTTTTTTTCACAGAAGGACCGGGACTGTGATCGCGGGGTGATTTTCGTCGCTTTCAGAGGCGACTTACCGTAGGATCAGCGGAAATCCCCCTTCCCCATGACCTTCCGACAGATTCTCACGGCTATTCGGTGGATGATCGGCGTGGCGCTGATCGGCATGCTGATCTGGAACCCCATGGCGATGAGCCTCCTTATCGGAAAGCTTTTCCCGAAAATCGAGTGGGGCACCTCAGAGTACGCAACGGTCACCCATATCTTTATCGCCGTAGCCACCGTCATCGCGGCGGTGATTTGCCTGCGGGAGCCGCTTGTCGCGTGGGTCTCTTACCCCATCCGGAACTTTTTCAGCAATATCTTCTACCCGGACGAAAAAGTCGTGCCGCCGCCGAATTACAACGTCGCCACGCTGTACCGTGAGCAGGACCGGCTGGACGAAGCCGTGGAAGTCTACCTTGGCATCCTGCATCATCATCCGCAGGAAGTGCTCGCCTATGTAGAGGGGATCAAGACCGCATTTGACGCTTCGCAACCGGAGACAGCGGCAAAGATTGCCGGCTTGGCCGAGCGCCTGACCGAGGAGACGCTACGGGGCCATATCGCGGCGATCTACGAAGAAGCGCGGCAGGAATATGAGCTGCGCCCTCTGGAAACCGAACTGGAGGCCGAAGCAGAGGCTGCAACGGAGGAACCGGCGGAAAATAGTGGCGAAGAAACGCCGGGGAGGTAGGCTAGCGGGGTGAAGATCAACCCCGACGCCACACTCTACGGTATCCTCGATCTCGGCTACGTCGCCCCGGCGGCCGCTCCGCGCATGCTGGAGCAGATGTTGGAGGGGGGCGTGGATATCATTCAGCTC
Source organism: Chthoniobacter flavus (assembly GCA_040392045.1). Taxonomy (GTDB): domain Bacteria; phylum Verrucomicrobiota; class Verrucomicrobiia; order Chthoniobacterales; family Chthoniobacteraceae; genus DATMFV01. The sequence continues at coordinate 2,012 of JBEBWR010000154.1, forward strand.
CGCGCGAAGAACGTCCCACTGCCCGAAGTCGGGACGCTCGCCCGGGAATTGCACCCGCTGGCGCGGACCGCGGAGATCCCCTTTATCCTCAACGACGCCCCGGCGCTGGCCGGGGAACTCGGGCTGGAAGGGGCGCACGTAGGGCAGGACGATCTGGCGATTTCCGAAGCGCGACGGTTGATCCCGGGGATTCTGGGGCTTTCCACCCATAGCGTGGAGCAGGCCGTGACCGCCGCCCGACCGGCGAACTCCGAGGATCGCCCCGACTACATCGGCTTCGGCCCGCTCTTTGCCACGCCGACCAAGCCGGACTACACGCCAATCGGCACCGAGGAGATTCGCCGGGTGCACGAACTGGTCGATCTGCCCATCTTCTGCATCGGGGGGATCAAACGGGAGAATCTGGAGGCGGTCGTGGCCGCCGGGGCGCGGCGGGTCGTGATCGTCTCGGGGATTCTTCAGGCAGAGGACGTTACGGCGTATTGCCGGGACGTGAAGGCGATGCTGACGTTTTAAGGTTTTCAACGCCGCCGTTTCCCGGTTTACTCCGCACTTTCACCTTACTTCCTTATGTCTGTTCTTGTTGTCGGCTCCATTGCTCTTGATCACGTTAAAACTCCGGTCGCGGAAAAAGCCGATCTGCTCGGCGGCTCGGCTTCGTATGCGGCAGTAGCGGCCAGCTTCTTCTCAAAGGTCAACTTCGTTGGAGTTGTCGGGAGCGATTTCCCGAAGGAGCATGTCGATTTCTTCGGCAGCCGGAATATCGACCTCGCGGGGCTGCAAGTGGAGGAGGGCAAGACCTTCCGCTGGTCGGGCGAATACCACTGGGACCTGAACACGCGCGACACGCTGAGCGTGGAACTTAATGTGTTTGAACACTTTACGCCCGCTCTTCCCGAGGCCTACCTCAATACACCCTTTGTGCTGCTGGCAAACATCGCGCCGTCGCTCCAGAGCCATGTGCTCGATCAGATGTGCAAGCCTCGCTTTGTGATCGCGGATACGATGGATCTCTGGATCAATATCGCGAAGGACGATCTCGTCCGTCTGCTGGGCCGGGTGGACATGATCATTCTCAACGACAGCGAGGCGCGCCAACTGACGGGGGCGACTTCGCTGATCCGCGCCGGGACGGCGATCCGCGCGATGGGGCCGAAGTATGTGGCGATCAAGAAGGGCGAGCACGGCTGTCTGCTGTTCGGCCCGGATCAGTTCTTCTCCTGCGGGGCGTATCCGCTGGAGGACGTCTACGATCCAACGGGCGCGGGCGACTGCTTCGCGGGTGGGGTAGCGGGGTATCTGGCGAGCCTGAATGTGGAGGAGGTCACGTTTGAGCATCTCCGCAAGGCGGTGGTGTTCGGCTCGGTTCTGGCAAGCTATAATGTGGAGGCGTTTTCGCTGGAGCGGCTGGCGCCGCTTTCGCAGCGCGAGGTGGAGAACCGCTACCGGGCATTCCACGCGATGAGCCATTTTGAGGCTCCCGCCGTTTTGTAAAATCTGCTCTCCGGGCGGGGATTTGAAAAGTCTTGTCCGACGCTGTGCTTTCGCCTTGAATCGCCGCCCAAAGTATCAACCTTTCATCTGTTTCCATGCAAACGACTCTTATCCTTCTCAAGCCTGACTGTATCCAATCCCGCCACGTGGGCGAGGTGATCCGCCGTTTTGAAGCGGCCGATTTCCGCATTCGCGGGGTGAAGATGTTTGAAATCACGACGGCGCTGCTGGAGGAGCACTACTCGCACCTGCTCGACAAGCCGTTCTTCCCGGAGATCGCGGCGTTCATGCAGTCCAGCCCGGTGATCGCGCTGGCGCTGGAGGGCGACGACGCAGTGGCCCGCGTGCGCACGCTGCTCGGACCGACCGATTCCAAGAAGGCGGAGAAGGGCACGATCCGCGGCGACTTCGGCGTCGACGTGATGGTAAACGTCGCCCATGCCTCCGACTCTGTCGAAAACGCCGAGATCGAGCTGAAGCGCTTCTTCGCTCCCGGCGAACTCTTCTAGTGGCTTCGCCACTTTTTGAGCGCATGGCGTAGCCATGCTTGCGGCCGTTCGCGTAAAGTGAAGTTTTTAGCGGCCCGGAGGATTTTTCTCCGGGCCGCTCTTTTTTAACGGCGCAGGGCGAGTAGTTCTTCTTTCAAGGCTGTCCGGCGTTTGGCGAAGAAGCCGAGGAGGTTTTTGGCTTGCGCCCGGGCTTCGCGGTGCATGGCGCTTTGCTCGGGAGTCAGGCGCGGGTCGCAGCACTTTTCGGTGTGAAAGGCGCTGAGACGCTCCAGTTCCCGGTCCAGCAGGGCCGCACCCTCGGCGGGGACGCGGTTGAGAATGGTCAGCTCCTCGGCGATGGCGGCGGCGCGCTCAAGGCGTTGCTCGGGGGTCATTCGACAGGTTCCTCCGATCCCGAGGCTGCTTCCGCTTCGGCGAGCTGGGTGATCTCGACAACCTGCCGGAAGTAGTCGTCGGCGTTATCGATTTCCAGTGTTTTGTAGATCGTGCTGAAGAGCGGAGCGGCGACCCCCTTGAACTCATCGGGGATGGCGAGGAATTTTGCAAAAAAGTCGGCAGCCATCCGCGCGGCATCAAAGCGGCGAAGCTGGCGCGCGCGGGTCAGGGTCAGCTCAATGTTGATTTCCAGCCCTTCGAGCACTTCGCGCCGGAGGACACCGTGTACGCGCAGGTCGCCCTCGCGGTAGGTAAACTCTTCGTCGCCGGTCTGGTAGGTGTATTGGTAGCGAACGAGCTGACGCAGGACGGCCTCCAGCCCCCGCTTGATGTCCATGACCTGCGGGCGGAAGATGGTGGTACCGCTCTCGACGATCTGCGCGACGCCGGTGGCGGTGTTCTCCGAGGGCAAGCCGCCGAACATGCCTTGCGTGGCGGTGGTGACGCCGGAGCGGGTACGCCAGCTGGCGACGATCGTTTCGAGCAGGTAGCGGGTCTGGTCGTCCAGCTCGGGGATGCGCGCGGATTGCAGGGCGTCGCTGGCGCTGTAGCCGTCATTGAGATCGAAGACTTTATCGGGGCCGATCTCGAAGGGCTGATCGTCCTGCCATTGTACGACGGCTTCCTTGCGCCGGAATTTCACGGGGTTCGCGGCGAGTTCGTTCCGGTAGATGATCTGGTTGAGCAGCTTGTCGATGAGCTGCTGGAAGGTTTCGTATTTCTTGAACCAGCTTCGGCCATACCAGCGGTACGGCTCTTTATTGATGACGACGGCTTCGAACGGGTAGCGACCATTGGGCGTGACGTTGGCGACGTAGTCCCAGAAAATGGGGAGGTCGAAGTCATATGCCATCATCACATAGACGCGGTAGGGGCGGCCATCCTGCCGGGCGTCGAACTGAAAGTAGGCCTCGAGCAGGCGAAACTCGGGGTCGGCATCGGCGGTGTCGGGCTCTTTACCTTCGTGGAGGCGCGGCTCTCCGGCGGCGGTGTCGGGCTGCGCGCCGGATTGACGGATGCGCCAGAGGGTCTGCGCGAGGTAATTCTCACCGGGCGTTTCCGAAAACACCTCTTCCGGTGGCACGCCGAGATGCGCGCAAAGATCGGAGAGGCGCATGGAGGTCATGTGCGCGACAAAATCCGCGTCATGCAGGGAGGGAGCGTTCAGCGGGCAGTAGAAGTCGCGATAATGCAGCGGCATGGTGCGCGCGCCTGCGTAGTGCACACGGTGCTCGGAAACGATCTGCTCACGCCAGCAATGCCCGGCGGGCAGGGGCCGAACGGGGGCGCGCTCCCCGGGCTGCCACTCCAACTCATCGGCTTCCTCGCGCTCATATTCATCGCGGAAGATGAAGTCGCCATCGGCGGTGCGCGCGGGAGCATCGGTACGGTGATTCCAGAGAATGGTGGCGACGCGCTCATACTCTTCCTCCACGGTGGTGTAGAAAATCTTCGAAACGCATTCGCCCATCTTGCAGGCCTGCGTGATGAGATCTACGGCGACGCCTTCGAAGTTCACCTGCTCCTGCCCGAGCTTCCAGCGGAGATGCCTCGCGACCTGATCGGCGGCGACCTCCCCGCCCTTTCGCACGCGGGAGTCGACGGAAAACCACGGCTTGCTGCCAAAGATCTCCTCCATGATGCGCGAGCGGATGTAGTCCACGCCCGAGCCGACCATGTTGAGCGACTCGTTGGACTTGGCAAACACGGCGCTCTCCATCGCGCGGTGGGAGAAGTCATCGTTCCACTCGCGCTCGAAGCGTTCGCGGTCGGCGAGCCAGCCGTGGCTGCGGGCGACTTCGATGCCTTCGATGCGATGGCGGATATAGCGCGCCATCCGCTCCAGCTGCGGTTCGGTAAGGGTGAGTGCGGATTTCATATCGGCGGCACCCTAGGAAGGCACCGCCCGATGACACGCGGGAAGAGAGCCGACGACGCAAAATCTCTCTCCCCTCCCCTTGCCTATTCCCGCGCCTGCCGCTTGCGGCGATAGAACGCAAGCAGACCTGCGCTGAAGCTGAGAAGCGCGACGGTTCCCGGCTCCGGAATGGCAACAACGCTGATGTGGTCAACGCCGATATAGGCATTGTTATTGGAATCGCCGAGCAACGTTCCGCTAATGAAGTTCCAGCGAAGCGTGATCTCATCATCCGGCATCAGCGCTTCGTTCAGAACGAGCGTAATACTCATGGACTCGGTGCGGACTTCGGGAAGGTTCATCCCCCCTGGAGGCACTCCGGGTGGACGCGTGGAGGCGATCGACTCCGTGACTCCGATGATGCCTGCTGTGCCGTAGGAGCTGCCGTCCGTCGAATAGTGGAGGTCCATACGGGTAGCCCGACCGCTTTCGGTGTACTGCACGAAGTCCCACGAAATTTCCAACCGGGTGATCGCCGCGCCGCTGGCATTTTTGAAGCTCCAGTCGAGCGTGCTGACGCCGCTTGAAGAAGGCTTTACCCCGAAGGCGATGTCGGTGGATGAGGAGGTTTCCCTGAGAGCAACGGCCCGGCTGAGATTGCTATAGGGATCGCTCAACGTGTAGTAGCCGTTGTAAGTGATCCCTTCAATGGCGGGGGTAAAAACCAGCGGGGAAGGAAGAGTTCCAGCGGTGCCTTGATAGCCGGTGAAATCTTCCGTGTAAGCGGTACCGAGGTCGGTGATGAGGGTTTGCGCCATGACTCCGCTGGCGGCAGCCAGAGAGAACAGGACCGTGAGAAGGGGGTGTTTTTTCATAAGAGGAGGTTAGGGGGTTGTGAGGGTTTCCGGATGCGAGAGAAAATGCGCCAGACCGGGCCACCACAATTCATGCGGGAGGATGCCCTGATGAATGCAGAGGGCGGCGGCGATTCCGGCAGATTCCCCCATCTGCACCGCGTTTCCGGTCACCCGATAGCTGGAGTGCGCCATGAAATCGCCGCTGATGCACCGCCCCGCCATCATGAGCCCATCGATATCGGCGGCGACGAGTGCTCCATACGGGATGTCATACGGCTTGACCGGACGACGTGTCCGGAAATCAAAGTCTTTGCTAACGGCAGGATTGGGAGAGTGAACGTCCATGCTGAAGCGGGCGCGGCAGACGGAATCCGCGCGCGTGCGCCCTTCGGCCAGATCCTCTTCGCGGAGGGTCTCCCGCCCGAGAATCCGTCGCCCTTCGCGAATGCCGATCTGGGCCGCGGTGGTGACCAGACGCAGTCCGCTCCACAGCCC
>JBEBWR010000155.1:0-7577 GCA_040392045.1 Chthoniobacter flavus
GGCTTCCGGTCCATGAGCCATGCGATGAGTGCTTCGATCTCTTCCTTCCACTTTTCCGCCAGTTCCTCGACCTGCCCGATAAACCAGCGGGCGCTGCGGACGAACCATGACTGGCTTTCTTCGTCTTTGACGGCTTCGCGGGGGGCTCGCCATGCGAACTCGGGGCGGGTGAGCACTTCGCTGATGGAGTGGTCGATCCGTTCTTCCCGGGGGGCGGCTTCCGCGGCGGTGGCGGCGGAGATGCGCAGCCCGAGAAGGAGCGCGATGAGGACGACGCCTGCGGGGACGGCGCGGCGGGCCCGATGGAGGCGGACGAGCAGGTCGCGCCCGGTGCTCTGCGAGCGGGCCCGGAAGCTGCGCAGGACGTAGAAGGCTTTGACGAAGGGGTCGAGCAGCAGGTAGGTGGCAAAGCCGATGAGGAGCAGGACGGTGGTGTTGAGCAGGGAGGCCCAGTTCTGATTCATCAGGGTGTCCACTCCGGTGAACATCCGGACGAGGGTGGGCAGGTAGACGGTGAGGATGCAGAGATTGGCGAATAGCAGAAAGGCGGCGAGGGCGAAGACGGAGATGGCGGCGTGATTCGCCTTTGGCGCGACGAGCGACTCGCGGGCAGCGCGGCGGAGCTGGGTCTTGAGCGGGGCGGCGCCGGCGTTGACGGTGAAGCCCTGATAAAAGGCATAGGCCCAGCCGAAGGGGAGCGCGATGAGCAGGGCGGCGGGGAGGAGGAAGAGGCCGGTGGCGTGTACGGCGTATTGCAGGATGGCCAGCCGGAGCGTTTCGCGAGGGGTGAGGCGGTCCTGCGGTTCGCCGAGGAGGGTCAGCAGCCGTCGGGCGAAGACGGCCTGCCACGCTTTCATCCATCCGAAGGCGAGGGAGACGAGCAGCGCGCCCTCGGCGATGTGCGACGCGGCGAAGGCTCCGCTACTCATCTCCGCCGTGAAGTAAAGGAGTACGAGGACGAACGGCAGCGACCCGAGGTAGTAGGGGAACAGCGCCCGGATGCCGCCCCGCAGCAGCAGCCCGAAGGAGTCCTCCAGATACTCCAGCGAAGAGTGCTCGGCGATGGCGGGTGAAGCGCTCATGGTAGCGGCAGGTTTTCCCAGATCGTTCCGTTATGAAATGACGTGGGGATGGCGAGGAAGAGCTTGCCGTACCCGTAGAAGAAGATCCAGCTGACTCCCACGGCGAGGCCGATGAGGAGGAGCCGCCCTATGCCGTGGCGAAGGCGGCGCAGCAGGTGGCGCTCATGCCGGGAGGCCTCCGGAGCAGGCCCGATCTTTTTCTTGAGGCAGTCGGCGCAAAGGATGCGGTCGTCGTGCTCGGTGATGCACTCCCGGCAGTAGAAGAGGCGACACTCGGGGCAGCGCGCTACGGCTTGCCGCTCGCGATGCCGGAGGCAGCGTTGCTGGACGAGGGCGGACATGAGGGAATTACGGGACGGCGGTTTCCCCTCCCTGATTTTGTGGCTGCCCGTCGAGCTGGGCGGCTTCGATGAAGTTCCGGATCCCGGGCAGGTGCTGCTCGGCAACGTGCAGGCGATTGATCGCGCCGATCTCTTCGGTCTGGACGGCGGTATGGAAACGGCAGAGGCAGGTTCGTCCCTTGGCCAGCATGACGAGGAAAAGGATGAAGAAGAGAAGAAAGATCACCCCGGCGACGATCATGAAGCCGTACCGGGCCGACTCGGGAACATCGTCGCGAAAGAGGAAGACGACGGGTGCCATCGGCAGGGTGCCGAAGAGCAACAGCCCGGCGAGCTGGTAGGGCCAGCTTTTGCGCGGCAGGACGGAGATGCCCTGGATGTCGCGGAAGTAGAAGCGCTGGTAGCGCTCGACGAGGAGGTTATTCGTGACGAGCAGGAAATGATCGCGCCCTTTCCAGAGCGTGCACGTCTGACGCCAGAGGAAGGAGCGCTTCTTCCCTTTGCAGATCTGCTGGTAATCCGGCGCGGCGCTCTTTCCATCGCTATCCATCGGTAACCTCCTTGAAAATTGAGATGAAGAAGATCAGCCATGCGCAGATTTGAAGCGTGGCCAGAATGGCGGCAACGACAAATCGCCACCGTCGCCGCGATTTCATCAGGCCGAGCGGGGTGTTCCAGTGGCGGATGCAGACGTAGAGCGCGGCCGGTGCGCCAAAGAGGGTGAGCGAGATGGTGAGGATCGGGAGGGTGGCAAGCATTAGCGCGATATTATCGTATAATATCCGCTCATCGGTGAGGCTGGTGAGTTTTCCCTTGGTGCGTCCGCTGGAGAGGCAGTCGGGGCAGAGGCACTGGCCCTCCAGCTCCACTTCGCAGAGCCCGCAGATGAAGCGGCCACACTGGTCGCAGCTTTTCTCGGCACGTTTCCCGGGGTGATTGAAGCAGCTGGCCTCGGATTCATCGACGATCCGCTCGCCTGTGCGGATGGGGTCGAGATTTCGCGTGAGCGCGGGAAAACTATAGACCTGCTGGAGCGCTCCGCATGCGGGGCAGGCGGTCATCGTGCTGAAGTCCTGCGGGTTATACAGCTCCGGGGGAAGCCGCTGCCTGCACTTTCCGCAAGGGATACGCTGCGCTGGGGTGCCGGTCATGTCTGTTCCAAGAGGGGGCGGGGAGGAGGAAGGCGGGCTGCTATTTCTTGATGACTACGGTACCGGCGATGCGGTCGTGGAGCGTTCGGCGCTGCGGGTCAAAGGCGGCGATCAGGTAACCGATGCCGAGCAGCGCGCCGCTGAGAAACTCCGCCAGATTCCGCCCGAGGGCGCGGGCGTAGGTAACGGGCGAGCCGTCCGGACGGACGATCTTCATTTTCAGCGCGGCTTTCCCCGGAGTGGTGGCAAAGCGACCGATGAAGAAGGTGTTCATTGCCAGCGTGATGACCATGCCGACGAGCGCGAGGATGATGGCGAGCTTTTCGGAGCCGATCATTTTGCCGACGGTGAAGCCTGCGAGCATGTTGAAGAGGGTGAGCACGATCTGCTGGAAAATCCCGTCGATGATCTTTGCCAGTACGCGCCACCAGAAGCCGGTATAGGTGAAGAGGCCGTCGATCGCCAGACCTTCGCGCAGCTTCTGGATGTAGATCGGCTTGCACGAAGCGCAGATTTTCCTGCCTGAGAAATCGGCGAGTTCGGAGAGGGGGAAATGCCGCTCGCACTCTGTGCAGACGGCGGATTCCACCGCGAGATTGGTAAAGCCGCCCCTTCCTGTAGGAAGCCGCCCCGCTCCGGTGGCCTGTACGTAGTCTCCATAGGCGACCCATTCGGGGAGGCCCTGCTTCCAGACCAGCGTTTCCGGAGAGATCCGACCGGAAGCGACCAGCGCTTGAAATTCGTCTTCACTTACCGGACCGACGCGCCCGCCTGCTTCCGCATAATACCAGCTCATGGGAGCCATATCTGCTCAGTTTTCGGCGGGGAAATCAAGTTAAACTCCCTGTCGCATGGCATTTTACCTTCGCTGTGAGGGAGGGGCGGAGAGCATCCGCCGGAGGGCGAGAAGCTCATCTTCCACGGCGGCTTCGCTGCCCACGGTTCCGGCGATGGTGTCGCGCAGGGTCTGGCGGTAGCGCTTGCGCAGGCGGTGGACGGCGACCTTTACGGCTTCCCCGGTGGTGCCGAGGGTTTGGGCCAGTTCCTGATAGGGGACGGCGCTCCGCTCTCCGGTGATGGCGAAGCGAAGGGCGCGGAACCAGTCGCCGCGTCCGCTCGCTTCGTACTCGGCCTGTAGGGTATGGAGGACCTGCTCCAGCAGGGCGAGGGCCCACTGGCGCTCGTAGAGCTGCTCGGGGCTGAGCGCGTGGATGGGGGATGCGGCTTCGGTCAGGTAGCGCTGCTCGGCCTGCGCGGGATCGAAAGGGACGGTGACGGCGCTGTTCCGGCGGGCGGCGGTGGCGCGGTCGTGCTGGTCGGCGAGGTAGTGCTTGAGGGCGGCGAGGAGGTAGGCGCGGAATTTCCCGCTGTCCTGCCGTACGCTTCCGAGGGAGTTGAGCCGGAGGAGGCGCGCGAAGAAGCCTTGCGTGAGGTCTTCGGCGTCGTGCTGGCTGTGGCCGCGCCGTCGGATATAGGCATAGAGGGGAAACCAGTAGGCGGCGCAGAGGTCGGAGAGCGCGGCGTGGGCCTGCGGGGCGGCGATGTCGGCGGCTTGTAGGACGACGCTCCAGCGGGTGGTGAAGAAAAGCTCCTGCGAGGTCATCTGGTCATCTACGCGATGGGGAGTCCGGAGCGCGCTCCGGAGAGTTCGTCGTGCCAGGCCTGCACTTGGCGGACTTGCGCGTCCTCCGGGGCGGTGCCGAAGGTTTGGACGAAGCGGCAGGCGGCGTAACCGGTGCGGCGCTGATCATACTCAATCACCCAAGCTTCGCGCTTGGCCAGCTGGTCGGGGTTCAGCGGCCAGACGGCTCCGACGGAGTGGTGCAGCGGAGCGCCTCCGATGCGCCACGGCTTGGGTGTTACGCGGGCGCGGAAGCAGTGCTGACGTGAGCACATCTTTACGTACTCGCGGTCGGCGCGGAGTTCGCGGAACCAGTTTGCCAGCGTTGGCGAATTCGGGTCTACAGGGCCTTGGGTAAGGAGGAGGCGGTAGCCGCCGGGTGTTTCGTAGAGGGTCCCGGAGAGATCGGGGTGCCTACGGAAGAAGCGCTCTACTCTGCGACGGATCATGGCTGACTCGCCGCCGAAGAGGGACACGGCCCGTCGCCACAATGCTCCGGAAACGGCCAGCATGAGCAGGGTGGTGGCGATGTACCAGAGGATGCGGAAGGTCAGGGGATAGGGATGAGCGAGATGGGTGGCGAAGGGGAACACCGCCATCAGGAGGAGGGCCGCGAACCAGGGCGGCGTGGAGGCCCGGTGGTCGATGTCGATGAAGGCGGTGTCGGCGGTGTTCAGGCAGAGGGCACCGTAGCGGTTTCGCGTGAGGATGGTTTCCCCTTGCCGCGCAATGATCTCTTCGCGGATGGGGACGCCTTCCGCGCCGTTGTAGGGGACTTTCGGCTCCATGCGCTGCACACGCCGCCGGCCTGCCAGAACGGCTTCCAGCGCTTCGGCGGCACGGGCGTCGGCCATTTGCTGCGCTTCCCCGATGCTGGTGTCCGACCAGCCGAAGCGACGGATGGTGATCTGTCTGCGCCGCTCGCGGGAGCGCTCAACATGCTGCACGCGGCCTTCAGCCCAGTATCGGGGGACGATCATGGGAGAGAATCCTTAACGATTGGCGTGCTGCAATACAAGTGCGCTCACTCGGCCTTTCCCGTAGGCGCGGCGCGCGGGATTTCAAAGGGGATCGCGATGGTTTCGAGTCGCTCGCTACGCAGCTCAAAGCGGTCCACCTCGGAGAGCGGCGTTTTGAAGGTTAAGCGCAGGGTGGTAATGCCTTGCTCGAATGAGCCTGAACTGGTGGAAACACCGACTTTCCCGCCGTTCTTCAGAATCGCTGTGGTGGTGAAGCGCATGTTTTCGGGAGTAGTCAGGCCTTTGGAGTAGCCGATTCGCAGCAGGGTATCGCCCTCCGGCGTCTGAATAGCGGGAAGGATATTAAACCCCTCGCTACCCTGACCGGGGATGGGAATGGTGGTGGACCCCTCCGGCTTAAACGCTTTCAGCAGTTGTTCCTTCCCTACGGGCTGCGTGAGGTTCAGAACCGCGGAGGTCGGAAGCTTTGCCGTTGGGAGGATGGAGACGCTGTAGAGGCATTCTCCCTCGGGGAGCCATTCGCGCTGCTGGGTGCCGCTGCTGAGGGTAACTCCCTTGGAGTCGGTGACTGTAGCGGATGTTCCGGAAAAGCTGGCCGAAGCGAGCGGCGTGATGCGGAAACTGAGCTGCGGGTCTTTGGTGGAGACTGATCTCGCGCTGAGTTTCAGCCGGGGCAGAGGGGCGTGATCCTTCGCCGGGCTGCCATCGGGGAGCCAGCGGGAGGCGGTGTCGCCGCGTGCCTCGTTTTCCGCCCAGGTGATCCACGTGATCGTAAAGTTCGCTCCGGCGGGGGCGCGGTTGCGAATGGCGGAGCGGATGCCTTGCAGGATCTCCTGCGCTTCGGTGACGCTCTTGAAACCGGAAATGCTCATGCTGCCGCCTTGAATCTGAGCCATGACCACCGGTGCACTGAGGATTTTCCCGTCGAAAACGATGGCGACGCGGCGCTGAAGAGTGCGGGCCGTGAGATCGGAGAATTTCAGACTGCCTTCATCGGTGAGCTTCAGGGCGATGATCACGCTCGCATCCACCTTCTCCAGCTCCGCGGAGAAGACGTCGCCCTCCGTCAGGGCGATCTCCGACGCCAGTCGGAGCGACGCTTCCTCGCCCCAGCAGAACGGGACGGTTTCGGCATTGGGATCATCGTCTTTCGCCTCGGCGCGGATTTGCAGACGGGGTTGGGCGACAGTTTGCGAACTGAACGCCTCCGGGGGGCTGACCTTCGATGCCGTTGTCTGATCTCCCCCGGCGGGCGGCTTGGGCAACTGCGCGAGCTTGTAGCGGAAGCGGATGGTCCGGCTGGCGGGATCAGCGTGAAGGATTTGCAACAGGCCGCGAGCGTCATCGCCGGTGCGGAAAACGTAGACCACATCGCTGCCATTGGGATTGAAGGGGATGAAGACGGGGTTCCCCGGGCTGGCATTGACCGCTCCGTGATAGGCGGTATCCGCAGCGAGCGAGTCCCACGAGGCCTTGCCGCCTATGGGGAGGGCCACCATGTGTTGTCCCATTAGCCCGAATAGCGCTGGCTTTTCCGACAGGGTGGCGAAGAGGTCGAAGTGTTCGCTCGCTTCCGGCAGGGCGACCGGATCGTTGGGCGTCCAGAGCTTTCCGTCGCTCAGGCGCAGGTAGGCAGGGAGGGGGGATGGGAAAGGGAGCGTGGGCTGCCTGAGCGTCACTTCCTTTTCCGGGCCGTAGGTGATGCCGCGCAGATTGGAGCGGGCAGCGTTCAGCTCGGAGATGCGGCGGATCGCGGCGGTTTCCATCGCCTGTCCCATGTAATGCAGGGTGAGCATGTAGTCGCCCCGGTCGATCATGCGGCCTAGCTGCTGGAGCGCGGTAAAGCAGCGTTCCGCGCGGGTCCAGTCGTGCGCGGCCACGGCGTCCTGCCCCGCCTTGACGGTGGAGCGGGAAAGTCGGCCCAGAAGATTGCTCATCTCCAGCGCCGGTTCCTGACGGTGATTACGCTCGCGGTAGGGCAGCCGCATGAACTCCCGCTCGCTGATGGCCATGGGATCGTTTGAGGGGAAAAGCCGCTGCGTCTCCCAATCCACGGAGAGCAGCTTCTCGATGCCCGCCGCGTCGCCTTGCTCTTTCAACGTTTGCAGCAGTCCGGGGAGGATCGGCGCGGAGGTTTGGTCCAGCAGTCTCCGGCGGGAGTGGAGGGTAGACTCCATCTCGCGGACGGTGTTCTCGCTCCAGTTGAAGAACCACCGGTATTGGTATGCGTTCAGCGCCAGCGGCAGGGCAATCGCCAGCGCCACCGCGAGCGCGCCGCGCCAGAGGAGCGGGCGGGCGGGGGCGGTCGGCGCGCTGCCGGTGACGAGCCGACTGCGGGAGAGAAAGTCGTGCAGCGTCCGTTTTCCGGGAGTGATGAATGCGACGAGGAAGCCGATGCCGCC
>JBEBWR010000156.1:0-7359 GCA_040392045.1 Chthoniobacter flavus
GATCGGCCGCCATCGCCCGGATATTCTTTGCCTTATTCCGGTAAAACCCCGTGGAATGAATCGCCTCCTCCATCTCCTCCTGCGAAGCGTTTGCGTAGTCGCGAGCCGTGCGGTAGCGGGAAAAAAGCGTCTCTGTGACGATATTCACCCGCTTGTCCGTGCATTGCGCAGAGAGGATCGTGGCGACCAGCAGCTCCAGCGGATTCGAAAAAACCAGCTCACAATGCGCCTGCGGGTAGACGCTCCGGAAAGCGTCCACCAGCGCGGCGGCCCGTTGCTTAGGCGATAAGGCTTTCACCCGTTGCAGGCTCGATCAGCGAAGGGCTACTTCTTCTTCGGAGTCGGAGCATATGCCTGAAGAGCGTCGCGACGCTCCTTGGCCTTGGCCGCGTGCTCCGAGTTCGGGTACTTATTCACCAGATCTTCATAGGCCCGGTAGGCCTTGCCGAGCTGCTGAGGCTTCGTCGGCTCCTTGGACTTGGCCGGAACGCTCTCGGGGAGCGTCGCCGCCTGCTTCTCCAGCAGCTGACCGCCCAGCCAGAGGCCCTCGGCGGCCGGCTCGTCCGCGCTCTCAAAGAAGACGAAGACCTTGATGTATTGGTCGATTGCGGAAGGAATATCGCCTTGAGCCTCCTGTACCTTGCCCAGCAGCAGAATCGCCTTGGCCCCGACGTCCGGCGTCACGGTGTTCGCCCGGATGATCGGGATGAGGAGCCCCAGCGCCTTGTCGTACTCCTTCGCGCGGAAATGCGATTCGGCGATCTCGTAGTTCGCCTCCAGCAGCTTCGGCGACCACGGGTAGAGTCGTTTCAACTCCGTAAAGAGCGGCAGCGCCTCAGCCGATTTCCCCTCCGTGGTCAGCGCCTTCGCGCGACCGTAGAGAGAGATTGCCTGAGCTTCCTGAATCGCGTTCGGTGCACGGGTCGGGTCAACACCGGGCGGATTCGGGTAATCCGTGAGCAGCTTGGTGTAAGCCGCCGTGGACTCCGCGACCTGGCCCCGCGCGAGCAGTTCGCCGCCATAGAGATCGATGTCGTCCGGCGCGTAGACCAACGCTGGGCTGTAGGCTTCGCTCATGATGGCGAAGGCCTTCTCCTTGTCAGTCTTGTGCAGGTAGGACGCGAGGGTGAAGAGAACCTTGCTCCGGGTCTCCGGGCTGCCGGAGAATTTCTCGGCCAGCTCCTCAAAATACGTGACGACGTCCGCCTCCTTCTTGAGCTGCGCGGAGACCTGCGCCCGCTGATTCGCCAGCAGCGTCTTGAGCGTCAGCGCCACCTGCGGAGAGGTGGGATAAGCGGTAAGCATCTGTTCTCCGGCCTTGAGTGAGCCGTCGATACCGCGCTTCCACTCCGTCCGCTGCTCTTCGTTGAGCGCACCGTAGTTCCCCTGTGCATCCGTGTGCTGCATCCAGTATTGGGCCACCATCAGCAGGGCCACGGGAGCGTTCGGGTCGTTCGGGTGCTTCTCCACCATCTGGCTGTAGTAGCCAATGGCGGCGGGCAGATCGCCTGCAACCAGCTTGATCTGCGCGATGGTCTGGTAGGCGTTAAAGAGCATCGGGCTCTCCGGGTAGCGCTCGATGAACTGCGTGAGCAGGGCGATGATCTCGTCGTGCTTCTGGTCGGCATTGAGGAGCTGCACCTGCTGGAAGTAGGCATAGGCCGCCATCTGGTTATCCGGCCACTCCTCGGTGATCTTCTTGTAAAGCTCCATGGCCCGCGCCTTGTTCTTCGGCGTCTCAGCCTGCGCGAGGCGGAAGGTAGCGTTCGGCGCGACCTGACTCTTCGGGTACTTCTCCAGAAAAGTCGTCATTTCCGTGATCACCGTGGGGAAATCGTTGCTCATTGCGGCGATCTCGCCCACCCAATACGCGGCAAGCTCCGCCTGGGATGTCTCGGAGCGCTCATCGCGAACCTTGCGGTAAGCGGCGGAAGCCTCCGGCAGCTTTTTGGTTTCGCGGAGCGCGTTGGCAATCCCCATCTCGGCCCGTGAAGCCTGCTCGGCGTCGGGATTCGTCTTCAGGAAGTTCTCAAACGTTTTGATCGCCTCGGGATACTTCCCTTGGAGCAGCAGCGCGCTGCCCTGCGCATTCATCGTCTCGGCGACGAAACGTCCCTTGGGGTAAAGCTTTGCGCCCTCCTCGAAGTACTGCGTCGCCTTCGCCGGGTCCGGCGGGGGGTTCAGGAACAGCGCGCCAACCACCAGCGGCAGATTGTCCGCCATCGGGTCGCCCTTGTAAGCTGCCTGAAACTGGTCGTACGCCTGTACGGCCTGATCGCGCAGATTCTGCGAGGCATAGGTCAGCGGCATGAAATAGAGGATCTGTTTCTTCTCATCCTCATCCTTTACAAATTTCTGGAGATGCCGCAGGAGCACTCGGGCCTCGTCGTACCCTTTCTGGTGGAAAAAGACCTGAGCGCTCTTGACCTGCGCCGACAGGGTCAGATCGCCCTTGGCCTTGATCGCTTCGAGCTTGGCGCGCTCGTTGTCTCCGAGCCGCTCCAGTCGCCGGTAGGTCGCCACGTCGCGCGCCTGACCGGCGGCGATCCGGCGGCGCTCAATGTCCCGAATTCGGGCCGTCTGCGCCTGCACCACCGGCGCTACACCCTGCACCGAGCGGTAGGCCTCCAGCGCCTTGCCAAAATTGGTCTCCTGCTGCTCATGCGGCCCGAGAAGCGCACGATTGAAGAAAATCTCACCAACCTGAAACTGCGCATCGTTGATCAGCGCGAGACTCTGCTTCGAGTCGATGATCGCCTGAAGGATCTTGTGCGCCTCGTCAAGCTTTGCCAGCGCGGCAGCGTCGCTACTGTTCTTTTTGAGCCCCTGCGATCCCTCCGTGGCCAGAGCCAGCGCGAGGAGGTACTGGCTGTCCTGAATGGATTCACTGCGGGCAAACTGCTGGAGATTCCGGCGCAGCCCCTCAATAGCTTGCGTGTATTCACCAAGCTGGAATGCGCAGAGCGCCCGTCCATAGGTCGCCGTCTCGATCTGCTGGCTCTGCGGGAAAGCCTTGAGGAAGTTATCGTACGCGGTCAACGCCTCTTTAAGCGCGGTCGTCCGCTTCTTCTCATCCTTCTCCTGCCCCGCCTTGGCGGCGAGCGCCTGCGGGATCACGCTGGCGGCCAGCTCCTTGAGTTCCGCAGGGGCGGGATCTTTGATCTCGCGCAGACGGACAAGGCTCTTGTCATAATCGCCCAGCAGGAAGTGGAGGTAACCGGCGCGGAACCGGGCGTCCCAGATCTGGAGCGCCGTGGGGTAATCCTTGATGATCGCCTCGTACGCCTGTACGGCCTCGGCGTACTGTCCGCTACCAAAGAGACGGAAGGCGGCGGCGCTCGCTTCTTCGACAGGCACGCCCTGCGCCAGCACGGACTGCGGCGCGGTCAACGCGGAGGTGGCCAGTAGGGTTGCAAAAACGATTCGGGCTGGGAGGTTACGAAGCTTCATAGAAGGTAGAACGTGGGCAAGGTAGGGCAAAAATCGCGGGAAAGATTGAGGATAGACGAGGTTTGGCAAAGGTTCCACTCCAAATTGCGTCAGTTTGCGGCCGCCGAAGCAGGGGGCTCCATGGGGTTCTTTCTCAGCCAGATTTCCAGAATGGCGAGATCCACGGGCGTGATCCCGCTGATCCGCCCCGCCTGTCCGAAAGTGGTCGGACGGATCGCGCTGAATTTCTGACGGGCCTCCGCCCGGAGATCCGGGATCGCCTGATAGTCGATGGCCGTTGAAAGCGCCCGGTGCTCCGACGCCCGGTCCTTCCGGATCTGCGCCTCCTGCCGTCGGATATAGCCTTCGTACTTGAGGTCCGTCTCCAGCAGGCTCCAAATCTCATCGGAAAGCCCCCCCTTTATCTCCGCAGGCAGCTTCGCGGCCTCTGACTCCGTTCGTTTGAGCCAATGCGAAAGCCGCGCCCCCTCGTAACGGACCTCCTCGGCAATCGTGCGCGCCTGCTCCAGCCGCCCCTGCTTCTCACAGAAGGCGCTCCAGCGACGGTCATCCACCAGCCCCAGCTCCCTGCCCTTGCGGGTCAGCCGCAGATCGGCATTATCCTGTCGCAGCAGCAGGCGGTACTCTGCCCGGCTCGTGAACATCCGATACGGCTCGGTCACCCCCTTGGTCACAAGGTCGTCGATCATCACTCCGATGTATCCCTCCGCACGCCCAATCTCCAGCGCCGGTCGCTTCAACCGCTTCAACGCCGCGTTCGCCCCGGCCACCAGCCCCTGCGCCGCCGCCTCCTCGTACCCCGATGTCCCGTTGATCTGTCCGGCAAAATAGAGGTTCTCCACCCGCTTGGTCTCCAGCGTAGGGAAGAGCTGCGTCGGCGGGCAGAAGTCGTACTCCACGGCATAGCCCGGCCGCAGAATCTCTGCGCGCTCCAGCCCCCGGATCGTCCGGACGAACTGGTACTGCACCTCGTACGGGAGGCTCGTGGAGATCCCATTCACATACACCTCCTCCGTGTGCCGTCCCTCCGGCTCCAGAAAAATCTGATGCTGCTCCTTCTCCGCGAATCGCACCACTTTATCCTCAATGGAGGGGCAATACCGCGCTCCCACCCCCTCGATCACCCCGCAGTACATCGGCGATTTATCGAGATTCGCGCGAATGAAGTCGTGCGTTTTCGGGTTCGTCTCCGTGATCCAGCACTCCAGCTGTTCCACGTGGAACTTTCCATCCCGCACTTCATTGAGCGTGAAAAGCCCTCGCCCCTCCTCCTCCAGCAACTCCGGCAGGTAGGTGAACGACGGCGGCGGGAAATCACCCGGCTGCGGCGTACAGCGCGAGAAATCGATCGACCGGGCATTCAGGCGACACGGCGTCCCCGTCTTGAACCGTCCGATCTCGAACCCCAGCCGCGCCAAAGAATCGCTCAGCGTCGAAAGCGTATCGCCCATCCGGCCCCCCGGAGCGTTCTGTAGCCCTACATGCAGCAGGCCCCGCATGAACGTCCCCGTCGTTATCACCACGGAATGGCCGTGGACCTCCATCCCCATATTAGTCCGCACCCCCACTGCCGTCCCGCCGCGCTCCAGAATCTCCACCACATTCCCCTGCTTGAGCACCAGCCCCTCCCGTCGCTCGCACATCACCTTTGCCCGGAACTGGTACGCCTTCTTATCGCACTGTGAGCGGGGCGACCGCACACTCGGCCCCTTATTGGCATTGAGCATCCGACACTGAATGGCCGTCGCATCCGTATTCACCCCCATGAAGCCCCCCAGTGCATCGATCTCGCGCACCATATGCCCCTTGCCCAATCCCCCGATCGCCGGATTGCACGACATCTGCCCGATCGTATCGAGACTCTGCGTAAACATCACTACACGACACCCCAACCGGGCCGCTGCCATCGCCGCTTCGATACCGGCATGGCCCGCACCCACCACAATCACGTCGTAAATCTCGGGATCAATGAACATTGTTCTACGTGGAACAAAAGCAGATAGTTAAACAAGTGATTTGTTTTACTTTTACCAGCCATCCGTTCCTTTTCTCGTCGGGGAAAGCATGACTCAGGTCCGAAAACAGGTCAATTCCTCTCTTAATGCTCTTTTGTTCTCAAACAAATTTAGCACGTGACAGTTGCAAGGTTTCTTTTTCGGGAGTAGTATTAGGTTAACTTATCATCTTCCGCCGATGGAATACCTCGGGCCGTCACCCCCTTCCGGAGGCGATTTCCTGTTTACAGCCCGCCTCCCCGCATGTATGCACGAGGATCGGAATCGGGGTTTGCCGAAATTGTCCTTTTTCCTGTTGGAAATGGAAAATCCTCTGTAAGCTCCTCATTATGGCTCCCATTCTGCCCATCGCAAACCGGTCCAACCCGTCGGTCTTTGCGAAACAGCAAAAGGGATCGTAAAGTTTCGAGAGCCCTGTCGCTCAAACCCATTATTTGAACCATGGATACCGCCATCAAACTTCCGTCCTACTCCGACGCTGAAATCAACCGGTCGCTGACCCCGGATGACAAAATCAGTCTCCTTCGCCTGATGCAACGGATCCGCCGGTTCGAAACCGCAGCCCAGAAGGCCTATAACAGCGGCAAAATGGGCGGCTTCCTCCATCTTTACAACGGTCAGGAAGCCGTTGCCGCCGGGACGATCTCCCTCCTGACGCCGGACGACCATGTCATCACCGGCTACCGAGACCACGCGCACGCCCTCTCCGTCGGCATGACGATGGAAGAGTGCATGGCCGAGCTGTTCGGCAAAGCCACCGGCTGCTCCAAGGGCAAAGGCGGCTCCATGCACTTCTTTGCGCCGGACAAGAACTACTGGGGCGGCCACGGCATTGTCGGCGGTCAGACCCCGCTCGGCCTCGGCCTCGCCTACGGGCTCAAGTACAAAGGCATCAAAGGCGCGTGCCTCTGCTACCTTGGCGACGGTGCCGTCAATCAGGGCCCCTACCACGAGTCGCTCAACCTCGCTTCCCTCTTCAACCTCCCGGTCATCTATATCATTGAAAACAACGGCTACTCCATGGGCACCAGCCTCAGCCGTTCCTCCGCCTACCGCGAAACCCTCGCGGCGCGCGCCGAGGGCTACAACATCGATTGGGACGTCGTAAACGGCGAGGACATCTACGAGGTACGGGCCAAAACCGAAGAAGCCCTCGTACGAGCGCGGGAGCACTCCCGGCCCACGGTACTGGAGATCAAAACGTACCGCTACTACGGCCACTCGGTAGCCGACGCCAACGCGAAAAAATACCGGACCGCAGAGGAAATCGAAGATTACAAGACCAACCACGATCCCATCCAGCTCTGGAAAAAGCAGCTCATCGAAGAGGGGATCATCACCGAAGAGCAGGCCGCCGAATTCGACAAGGCCGCCAAGAAAGAAGCCGACACAGCCGCCCGCTTCGCAGAGGAGAGCCCCTTCCCTCCCGAGTCCGACATCTTCACGGACGTCTACTACGAGGTCGACCACCAGACCGAGAGCGGTCGCCGCGGTCGCCACTTCTTCGGCGACGGCGCGCCCCAGCCCTGAATTTAGCCTTTTTCTCCGCGTGCCCTCCCTGGCCGGATCTTTCCCCGGCGCGCGGACCTGCCAGATCTATTTTTTCCGACAGCCATGCCGCTCATCACCTACCGCAAAGCTCTCAACGACGCCCTCGCTGAAGAACTCATCCGCGACGAAAATGTCGTCCTCATCGGCGAAGAAGTCGCCGAGTACAACGGCGCTTACAAAGTCACCGAAGGCCTCTGGGAGCGCTTCGGCAGCAAGCGCGTCGTCGACACCCCCATCTCCGAAGCCGGATTCATCGGCATGGGCATCGGCGCTTCCATGCTCGGCGTGCGCCCCGTCATGGAGCTGATGTTCTGGAGCTTCGCCTACGTCGCCTTTGACCAGA
>JBEBWR010000157.1:0-7304 GCA_040392045.1 Chthoniobacter flavus
AGGTCGTCATGACCCGCACCCCCGACATCGTCTCCGCCATGCAGGACTTCACCCGTGCGATGGACACCAAGATGGGACGACTGGTCAGTTGACGTCCTTTTCCCGGTAAATCCTTCGCCGGAAAGGTTTTATCGGACAAGCAGCTGGAAATGGGCTATAGTGGCTGCATGAAACCCCTCCCGCCCCCCTTCCGTTGGGCCTCCCTAGGGTTGCCCTTTCTCGCCGTAGCAGCCCTGCTGGTCGCTCCGGTTCCCACTTTCGCTGATAACCAGACGTCATCGGAGGGGCAGCGGTCTTCGCAGACTGAAAAGCAGCGCTCAAAACAGGAACAGACCCGGCGCGGAAAATTTCAGTACCATCACTACGAAAGCGAAAATCGCGTCCGCGATTTCCACGACAACCCCAACCGGCAGCCGCACTTCATCGAAAGGCGCGTCGGCTTCTCGCTTTCTTTTTAGACCTCTTCCCCGTCTTTTTCAGGCCTGCTCCTGTGACTCCACAGGCAGGCCCTTGACCAGCCCGCTCACGTCCCGCTTCAGCACGCGGGCGATAAGGCAGAGCTTCAGGAACGAAATGTTCCGCTCCCCGCGCTCCACTCCGCCCATGTAGCTGCGGTCCAGATTGGCCTGAAACGCCAGCTCCTCCTGAGACAACTGCGCCCGCTTCCGGGCGCGCCGAATGCGTTCGCCCAGGATTTTGAGGGTTTGCCGGTCGTTCACGTGCCCCCATTGTCCGTCACCTTCAGACAAATAGACTACGGGTTATAGTCATCATTTTACTCTTGAAGTATTAACGGATGCCATTTTACACTCCCGACATTCCCACCATCTTTTCGGTCGCATTTCCTTCCGATGTTTCCGAAAACGCCAACCCTCGGATGTCCTCTTATTCCCATGCACCATTTCCTCGAACCCCTCGGAGAATTTTTCAGCCCCTACCTGCCGTTCGTCGACGGACACAACGCCGCTGCCATCTATACCCTGGGGCTTTTGATGACAGGAACGGGTCTCCTCTTCCTCGTGACGGTATGCATTCTTCGCCTGCGCAGGAGGAAAGGATAATGCGCCGCTCCCGGGTCACGAGAGGGTTTACCCTTCTGGAGCTTCTCACGGTGATGGCAATCATTGTCGCTCTGGCCGCGATGATATTGGCCGGAGTCGGTTACGCCCAGCGGCGCTCCGCCGCGGAGCGTGCCCGCGCCGAGATTGCAGCCCTCTCCGTCGGTATTGAGAGCTACAAAATTGATCATGGCGATTACCCGCGCACGCCATCCGATAGCAGCGGGAATAAGGCAGGCACCGATATGGTGATCCCGATCGATCCGGCGACCGGAGGTTTTGGCACCGCGGTCACGAGCTACGCCTCCAGTTCCGGCATCTTTCTGCTCGCCCAACTGGAGGGAGGCACCGCCAGCCCCCGCTACTTTGAGCCAAAACTGGACATGCTCAGCACGGGGGCTGACCGCTATCTCCTTGATCCCTTCGGCAATCCCTATGGCTACAGCACGGCCGGAACCTTCAACCCCACCTTTGACCTCTGGAGCACGCTCGGGATGACGACGAATCCCAAAAAGCCTGACGGTACCAACGATTTCTCAGCGGAAAAGCCTATTGACCAACGCTGGACCCATAACTGGTAGTCCGATAAAAAAACTTATTTTGAATATTTCCGCGCGGTAGGGGTCTAACCCTTTACCATGACCCGACCCACCATCACCCTTACGTCGTTTGTCCGCCTGCTGGTTTTCGGCCTGGTGGGCGTCTTCGCCTTTGCGATGCCGACTTCGGCATTCGCAAAAAGCAAGAAGCATAAACATAGCCATAAACGCTATGAAAAACACCACCACCACCGGCATTATCGGCATCACCACTATCATCGTGGCCCGCATTACCGATATTACAATCACGACCGGCACTATTATAGCCCGTATTACAGCCCCTACCGCGTTCCGTCCCGGCGTGGCGTAACCATTCACTTCTAACCCTGCCCCTGCTTTCCGGGCAACCCCGGCTCCTCTCCGAAATCGGAGAAGAGCCGGGGCGTTTTTTAAATATTAGTATTTCTCGGATTGGCTCGTAAACCAGGGGCTGGCCTCACGCTCAAAAGCGCAGTATTCGCCATTCCTCTTCAGTCCGCCGTGAGAGATATTGATGCTCATCGAAGGCCGGTCATGGAGAGAGCTGACCCAGTGCGGGGTCAGGAAAACATTCCAGAGAAGGGTGCCCGGCGCCATATCCATCGCCATGATCTCCTCTTCCTTGAGGTCTTCGGGCATATGAAACCATTGCGGATAGGTCGCGCGCTCGCGCACAAAGCGTTCGCGCAGGGCGCGCGGCGCATAACGCTCGGGATCGGTCAGCGCGCTGAACCGCTTCTCCCCATAGCACTGAAAAGCGAGGACATGGGAAAGGTCCATGTGATAGGGCGTCAGGCTGTTGCGTCCGCTGATAAAAACAATCGGATTGATCCGCTCCCAAGTGAACCCCTGTGCGCGAAGGAAGGCCTGCCACGGCTCCAAAAGATGCTCGCGCACGCCGGAGAGAAAGCCGCCCGGCTGCATGAACGGCTCAAGCTCAAAGTGAGCCAGATTGAAAGCCTGCTCCATGGCGTCGCCAATGGCGAGGGAGCGGAACCAGCCGGAGATATCGCTCAGGTCAATTCTCCGGGCTTCGGTATTGCAGGTGATCCGCGCCTTCGGGTCCACCCGGAGACGGTCGACGATCTCGGCCAGGGGAGGTAGAGAAGTCAGCGGATTTTGTCCGGAAAGGAAGAGACCGGGATCGATCAGGAAATTCCGGTTGCCGCCCCAGAGATCGTTGAAACCCTGCGGAGTGGAGACCGGCGCGAACGACGGTTGCCGTGGAGAGAGAGATGAAGTGCTCATACCCCTCAAGCTTTGCCGGGAAGAGCGGAAATCACCATGCACGCCGGAATCGAAGTCTTATCTGTTTCGATCATTGCTACGGGATTGAACGGTTCATGCAAAATCGCTATCCCTGACGTATGCCCTCCTCCGGCCGCATTGCCGTCAGATCGATGGATATTCCGGATCGGTTCGCATTCCGTCTGCTGACCATGCCCAATCCTCGCCATCCGGCAGGAGCGTTCATAGGGGACCGCGTTGCGATCAATCACAACCTGCATCTGATCCATGTACTCACAGGGGCGCTGGAGTTTCGCCTCGGAGACGGGAGACGGGCCGTGGGGACGCCGCGCTCGGTGGTATCCATCCCGCCGTTTCAGACTTACACCTGCCACCGCAAGACGGATGACGCGATTGAGATGATCAATATCCATTTTCATCTGCATTGGGATGACGACTGGAGCCGCAAGGGAGCGCTGGTATTCCCGCTCAGTTTTGAGCCGGAAAATCTTCCCCGCTGTCACCGGACCTTACGGAGCTGCCTCAACGTGTGGACCGACGGGAACGGCACCATCGCAAACCGCTGGCGGTGCGCGCTGCGCCTTCACCAGTTGATTGCCGGCTATGGAAGCCGCTTTGCCTTCGTGATCCCCCCACGGCCCGCCGATCAGGTGATGCAGGAGGTACGGCTGGAGATCGAGCAGGCGGCGACGCGCGGGGATTTTCAGGCTGCCAATTTCGCCAGCAGAGCTTCTCTAAGCATCCCGCAGTTCAACCGGCGCTTCCGGCAGGCTCACGGGCTTTCGCCAAAAAGCTATTGGCAGCATTGTCGCCTCAGGCTGGCACGCGAACTTCTCAAAGAACAGGGCCGGTCAGTCAAAGAGGTGGCCGAAGCGCTGGATTTCTCCAACCCGTACTACTTCTCGCGCTGGTTCCGGCAGCTCCAAGGCGTGCCTCCCTCGGAGTTCCGGGAGCACTGCGATCAGTCAATGATTTAGGGCCTGTTAAGGTAACGGCTCAAATCGGCGTAAAAGGCACTTTTTGGCCCAAAATGTCCCTCTTTTATCCTCATTTCCCGTTTACCTTAACAAGCCCCAGGGCCTACGAATTCTCCTCTTCCTCCGTGGAGACGCGGCCCGTCCCGTCTCCCTCCGACTCTCCCAGCGCCTGTTCAAACGCACGCCACGCCAGCATGGCGCACTTCACGCGCTGCGGGAATTTCCGCACACCGCTCAAGACGTTCAGATCGCCCAATTCCCGGGGACCCGGCTCCGGCGCTTCGCCTTCGCCCGCCACGCGGTCGTGAAAAAGGTGCAGGAGATGCTCCGCCTCCGCTTTGGACTTTCCTTTGAGCTTGAGCGTCATCATCGACGCCGAGGCCTGACTGATCGCGCAGCCGTGGCCGGTAAAGCGGATCTCCTCCACGTTTCCCCCCTCGCCCGGTGCGAAGCGGACGTGCAGAAAGATTTCATCGCCGCAGGAAGGGTTGTCGCCGTGGACGTGGACCGCTTCCTCCAGTTCGCCGTAGTTGCGCGGGCGGCGCGAGTGGTCAAGGATCAGTTCCTGATAGAGTTCGTCAAAGTTCATCGGAAAAAGCGTTCAATCTCAGCGAGGATCTCCGCCATGCGGTCGATCTCCGCCTCAGTGTTGTAAAAATAGAAACTGGCGCGGGCCGAGGAAGCAAGCCCGAGCTTGCGCATCAGCGGCTGCGTGCAGTGATGCCCCCCGCGCAGCGCCAATCCGCGACGGTCCGCAAGGGTCACCACGTCGTGCGCATGCGCATTCTGCATGGCAAAGCTGACCACCCCGCTCCGGTTCGGGCTGCCGAGCGGCGGACCGAGCACGCGGAGTCCCGGGATCGCAGCTAGCCGCTCGTGCGCATACTGCGCGAGGCGCTGATCGTGCTCCATAATCGCCTCGCGACCGATCCCGTCGAGGTAGTCGAGCGCCGCGCCGAAGGCGATGGTATCGGCGATATTCGGCGTCCCGGCCTCAAAGCGGTGCGGCGCGGGCTTCCACGTGCTCTTCTCATACTGCACGCTGACGATCATCTCGCCCCCGCCATGCCACGGCGGCATCTTCGAGAGCACCTCCCGCCGTCCGTAAAGCGCGCCGATCCCCGTCGGGGCGCACATCTTATGCCCCGAAAGCGCAAGGAAATCGCAGCCGATGGCCTGCACGTCGAGCGGGCAGTGACCGCCGCTCTGCGCCGCGTCCACCAGCGTCACCGCGCCCACCTCCCGGGCCGCCCGGCAGAGTTCGACCACGGGGTTGATCGTCCCGAGCGAGTTTGAGATATGGACAAAGGAAAAAAGCTTCACCTCCGGGGTGAGCAGTTCGCCGAGTCGGTCGAGATCCAGCTCGTGTGAATCGGTCAGCGGGATAAAGCGGAGCCGGGCTCCGGTCTTTTCCGCGAGAATCTGCCACGGAACGAGGTTGCTGTGGTGCTCCATCTCCGTGAGCAGGATCACATCCCCCGCCGTGAGATTCTGGGGGCCCCAGGTCTGCGCCACGAGATTGATCGACTCCGTCGTCCCCCGGGTAAAAACGATCTCCTCCTCGCTGGCCGCGTTGATAAACTTTGCCAGCCGCCCGCGTACCGCCTCAAATTTGGCCGTCGCCCGGGCGCTCAGCTCGTGCATCCCGCGATGGACGTTGCTGTTGTCGTGCAGATAGTAGTCCGAGAGCGCGTCAATGACGGCGCGCGGTTTCTGCGAAGTAGCGGCGTTGTCGAAGTAGATCAGCGGCTCCCCGTGGACCTCCTGCCGGAGGATGGGGAAATCCGCACGGATGTTATCCCAGAATGTAGCGGTATGGTTCATCGTGCGCACCATCAGTTTTCACTGAAAACGCCGCCGCGCCAAGCCTCTTCCGCGAAATTTCCCGTTGCCCGCCGCTGAAAGAAACTGCTTGCCGCGCGGCGTGGATGGTTTAGAGTCTGCCAACGTCCCGGCGCGTGGGCAAACCGCCCACCGGGGCGTTTTTTCTTGTTCCGACAGATCCAGATTTTCACACACCAATTTTATGGCAAACACCGTTCTCGTAGGCGCCCAGTGGGGCGATGAAGGCAAGGGCAAAATCATCGACTTCCTTACGGAAACGGCGGACGTCGTCGTACGCAGTCAGGGCGGGAACAACGCCGGGCATACCGTGATCGTCGGCGGGAAAAAATACGTCCTGCACCTTATTCCCTCGGGCATCCTCCGTCAGGAAAAAGTCTGTGTCATCGGCAACGGCGTGGTCCTCGACCCCGTCTCCCTCGTCAAAGAGATTGAAAACCTCCGCGAAGCCGGGATCGAAGTCGGCGGCAATCTGCTCATCTCCGACTGCGCCCACCTCGTCCTCCCCTACCACCGCGAGCTTGATGGCGCGAAGGAAGCCGCCAAGGGCGACGGAAAGATCGGCACCACCAAGCGCGGCATCGGCCCGGCCTACGCCGACAAGGCAAACCGCGTCGGCCTCCGCCTCGCGGACCTCATGCAGCCCGAAGTCTTCGCCGCGAAGCTCAGAGAGCGCGTGGAGGAGAACAACGCCGCGCTCACCGCGCTCGGAGCCGAGCCGCTCTGCTACGACGCCATCCTCGCCGAAGCCCTTGCCGCCGGAGAAAAGCTCCGCCCGTTCGTCGCGAACACGGTGGTCTACCTTCACGAAGTCCTCAAGGCAAAGAAAGAGATGCTCTTTGAAGGCGCTCAGGGCACCTTCCTTGATATTGATCACGGCACCTACCCGTACGTCACCTCGTCGAACACCACCGCTGGCGGCGCATCCACCGGCTCCGGCGTCCCGCCGCACCGGATCGACCTCGTGCTCGGCGTCATGAAAGCCTACACCACCCGCGTCGGAGAAGGCCCCTTCCCCACGGAGAACGACGAGATCAGCGACCTGCTTCACGGCATGGGCCGCGAGTTCGGAGCCACCACGGGCCGCGCCCGCCGCTGCGGCTGGTTCGACGCCGTCGCCGTCCGCTTCGCCTCCATCGTCAACGGCATCGACGAAATCGCGATTACCAACCTCGACGGCCTCGACACCCTGGAGACCATCAAGGTCTGCGTCGCCTACAAGCTCGACGGTCAGGAGATTACCACCCTGCCGTCCGACTTCCGCCAGCTGGAGCGCTGCGAGCCGGTGCTCGTCGAGTTCCCCGGCTGGAAGTGCGACACCAGCGGCGTCAAGAGCTACGCCGAGCTTCCCGCCGCCGCCCGCGCCTACGTGGAGAAGCTGGCGGAACTGACGGAGACCAAGCTGAAAATCGTCTCCGTCGGCCCGAACCGCGACCAAACCATCCTCGTATAACCTGCTGATTTCCATCGTCTGCGGCGCGGCATCCGTCGCCGCAGACGCCTTCCTCCCCTCTGTGGCCGATGGCTGACTCCTCCGCTCCCGACTCTGATGACACCGGACTCGCGCCGGTACCGCGCCACATCGCCATCATCATGGATGG
>JBEBWR010000158.1:0-7270 GCA_040392045.1 Chthoniobacter flavus
CAAGGAAGTGCTCGGGTGGTGAAATGGCAGACACGTACGTTTGAGGGGCGTATGCCGAAAGGCATGGGGGTTCAAGTCCCCCCCCGAGCACCACTTCCTCTTCTCTTTAAGATTCCTTAAAGAGGCATTTTCAATGATTCTCCCGAGCTTCGGGAACAGCACCGCGATCAGGGTTGCTCTGTCTTTCGCGTTTGAAGAAAGGTCACGATCTCTTCGATTTCCTGCGGGTCCAGCATGGAGCCGAATGCGGGCATGTTCACGCCGCCGTTGGCGATTCGGATGGTCATGTTGTCTTTGCTCAGCCTGTCGGCGATAGTGGTAAGGTCCGGACCCCGGCGACCGCCGTGGCCGTCGATGAGATGACAGTTCAGACACGATTTCTGCTGGAATAGCTGTGCCCCCCGGTAGACCGGGCCGCTGGTGGTTCCGATGATTTCAGGGGTCAGCGGGACGGGATCGAAGTTTGGTGACCACGGCGATCTCGCTCCGGCGATCCAGAGGGAGCCGATGGTGAGCACACTCAATAATACGACGGCTATGGACCAGGGGCGGCGCGAGGGCGCGCGTTCTCCCCGGTGGTTCAGGAGCGGGCCGACCAAAAGGAGGATGCCGATGACCGCCGGGGCGAGGATCATGACATAGCCTTCGAGGGCGGGAGGGATCAGGGCGAGTACGGCGAAGTACCAGAGCAGGTACCAGTCGGGGCGCGGATCGGCTCTGAGGATGCTCGGGTCGGGCAGTTGATCGAGGGCGGGCGGCCCGACGGACCACGCGAGGAGCGCGATGACGATGATGACGCCGGTACCGAATACGAAATCCCGCCATGCGCCGTCCGGCCAGAAGGGGCGGCCGGTTTTCTTTAGCTGCTTCGCGTACTGCCGACGATAGGTTTTGGGGTCGACGGGCTGACCGGCTACGGGCGGTTCGGAGATGCCGTGGCGCAGGACCAGTCGCAGGTGCAGGGCGATGAAGAGAAACATCAGCCCGGGGAGGATGAAGACGTGGATGGCGAAAAAACGGCTTAATGTCGCACCGCCGATGGTTTTCCCGCCGAGGATGAACTGCGCCAGCCAACTGCCGATCAGGGGGATGCGCCCCGCCTGTTCGGCGGCCACCACTACGGACCACGTGGCGTTCTGATCCCAGCGCAGGAGCTGGCCGGTGAAGCCCATGACGAGCGTGAAGCCAAGCAGGAGGACGCCGGTGGCCCAGTTCATCTCCCGGGGGAATTTATAAGAGCCGCACAGGAAGGTCTGCGCCATGTGTGCACCGACCATGAGTATCATGGCGGAGGCGCCGAAGTAGTGGAGCCCGCGCAGGAAGCTGCCGAAGGGGGCGTCGTGGGTGATGAAGAGGAGGGTTTCGTAGGCTTGCGAAGACGAGGGGATATAGGAAAAGGCCAGCGCTACGCCGGTGACGACCTGAACGATAAAGGCTACGAGCGTGGCGCTTCCGAAAACGTACCACCAGCCGGCGTCACGCGGCACCAGATGCTTCATCGACGGACGGATCAAATCGCCGATGCCGAGACGATCATCGATAAATTTCCATACGGGGAGAAGGAGACGCTTCATAAGCGGGTGGTGATCGGAGTGGGGGCGGCTTTGATCTCTACCTGATTCCGGACCACCCGGACCTCGAAGCGAACGAGCGGTTTTGGCGGGGGACCGGCGGCTACGGTGCCGTCCTCGTAGTAAACGCCGCCATGACAGGGGCACATGAAGAGATGCGCGTCCGGCAGCCAGCGAACCGGGCATCCCATGTGGGTGCAGTTGACGGAGAATGCGGTGAATTGCCCGTTGAGCTCGCGCCGTAACCAAGCCGCACCTTTGGCGGTAATACCGGCCCATGGCAGGGGCGACGGAGCCGGGAACGGGACGGTGACGGTCTTGCCGATCTCGAAGTCGTCCGCTTTACCGACGGGAATCCATGTCTCTTTCATTTTGCGAAAGAGCGGCGAGATGACGAACCCGACGACGGGTATGCCCACGATTACGGCACATAGGCCGGTAAGGGCTAGCGAGAGCCGCGCGAGAAAACCGCGTCGGGTGATCTTATCCGGTGGGGGCGAGCCGCATGGCTGCGGTGGATTATCGTTCATTTCGTTCATGGCGAATTTCGCTGATCCATCCGGAGAGCGCGGCGATGAAAAGGGCTACGCCGCAAACCCATACGACCCATGAGGTGATCAGGCCCCAGAAGATCAGGGTCGTTCCCATCGCCAATCCGGCGGGATAGAAGGTGGGGCGCGACAGATGGCTGTGCGGGAGGGGCTTCCATGCGGCGTTTTTCTCCGGTGTTTCGTTGCTCATGATACCTCCTTCGCTTCGGGGTCAGGGGTGCGCGCGAACCAACGCGCCAGTTGGGCAAAGATTGCGGCAAGGTAGATCAGGCACATCGGAACCCACATGAGAAGGCCGCCGATCTGCTGATCCCGCTGGGGCGAGATTCCCCAGTCGGTCCGGAGGGTCTCCATGATCGGTAGATGATGGGCGGGTTTCTGAGTGTAAACCGGACAGACGGCGACGGGCGAAAAGGTGATGATAATCCCAAGCACGCTACAGGTAACGCAGGCGCTAAGGAGATATAGGACGGCACCGGGGGGCGATAGGCGGTCCTCCTCGCGCGGGGCGAGGATCTGCCACCAGAAGAGGCTGCCGAGCACTAGCAATGAGAGGGTTTGCAGCGCAAAGACGAAACGCGAGGAAGCCGCAGCATTGCATAGCACGGGCGCATGCCAGAACCACATCGCTCCAACACCGGCCAGCCAGCCGGCCGCCGGGCGGCCAAGCAGCCGCGGTCGCAAAGATAGCGACAGGGACCGGGGCAATCCGAGGAGCAGCAAGGCGGGGACGATGAGTAATAACAGGATGTGCTGTACCATGTGCGCGCTAAAGAGGTAGCCGTTTGCGAGCGTGTTCAGCGGCGACTGCAAGGTGAACAGGAGCACGACGAGCCCTGCCGCAAACCAGCCGATGCGTCGGTTTACCCGGAAGGCGATGATATAGGCTGCCAGCGCGAGGAGAGCGGACAGCGTTACTGCCGGATTCCATGTCCACGGGAGCAGAAAAAAGCGGGTCATTGAACGTAAGGGAGAAGGTAGATGACGGAGAATACGATGAGCCAGACGGCGTCAATGAAGTGCCAGTAAATCGCGACTGTTTTTAATGCGGGGAAGTCGCGCTTCCTTGCGTCGCCCGCCAAGGCCAGCCCCAAGACGACGATCAATGCGAGGAGGCCGATGGAGACGTGCAGTCCGTGAAATCCGGTGAGGGTGAAAAAGCTGGCGGTGAAGAGGTTGGAGCTTAGGGTGATGCCGCTCTGCATCAGATGCCGGTATTCCAGCCCCTGGCCGATGATGAAGACGATGCCGAGGAGGATGGTCGCCGCGAGCCACCGGTAGAGACCGCGATGGTTGCCTTGGCTTAGGGAGATTTCCGAACGCCGGATGGTAAAGCTGCTGGCGAAAAGGCAGAGGCTGAAGGCGCCTGTTTTGGCGAGGTCCAGCGTGCGGGCGTCCGGCCCCGGCTGGGGCGTGGCGTTGTAAAAGAGATAGGCAAGGATCAGGACGCCGAAGAAGCCGAGCTCCGAAATGACGAAGGCCATCATCGCGGTGCTGTTTTTCTCCGGGGCGAGGGTGTCGATGCTCCCGGTGGTGCCGACGGGCGGGTCGGGGCGATCGGGGTTTGCGTAGTCCCAGAGCGGGCGGCGGCTGTGGATGGAAGGCAGGGTGAGGAAGTTCTCGTGGGGCGGCGGAGAGGTGGTTGCCCATTCGAGTGTCCATGCGTTCCACGGGTTGTCGCCGGCGGGCGGGCCGCGCAGCAGGCTGCGGCCAAGATTCCAGACGAAGAGCAGGGCCGCCGCGGCCATGAATATTACGCCGGTGGATGAGACGAGGTTCATCCACCCCAGACCCGGAAGATCGGGATAGGTATAGACGCGGCGGGGCATGCCGGCGAGCCCGAGAAAATGCTGCGTCAGGAACGTCATATTAAAGCCGAGGGTCATGAGGATAAAGGTCCACCACCCGATCCGCTCGGAGAGCATCCGCCCGCTCATTTTCGGAAACCAGTAGTGCAGCGCGCCGAGGATCGCGAAGACGATGAGGCCGACGAGGACGAAGTGAAAATGGGCAACCAGATAGTAGCTGTTCTTGGTCTGCCAATCGAGCGCGGCGATGGCGTGACTGACTCCGGTGAGCCCGGCGAGGAGGAACTGCGCGAGCGCCGCGATGCAGAAGAGCATGGGTGTGCTCAGGCGGAGCCTGCCGCCAACCATTGTCGCACTCCAGGCGAGGACTTTCACACCGGTCGGAATCGCGATCAACATGCTCGATGCGACGAAGAACAGGTCCACCGTATGCCCCAGCCCTACGGTAAACATGTGATGAGCCCAGACGAGCAGGCTCAGAATGGCGATGGCTACGGTTGAACCCGCGACAAACTCATAGCCGAAGATCGGCTTTCGCGAGAAGACGGGGATGATCTCGGAGAGGATGGCAAATGCGGGGATGGCGACGATATAGACTTCGGGATGCCCGAATGCCCAGAAGATGTGCTGCCACATGATTGCCGAGCCGCCTCCAAATGGCAGGAAGAAATGGGTATTGAGCTGGCGGTCGATGAGCAGCATGACGAGTCCTGCGTTGAGCACGGGAATCGCGAGGATGACGAGGAAGGAGTTGATCAACATCATCCACGAAAAGAGGGGCAGACGGCGCAAGGTCATCTGCGGCGCGCGCTGGGTGAGCACGGTGGCGATGAGATTGATGGAGGCGCCGACCGATCCGATGCCTAGTACGAGAAGCGATAATGCCCAGTAGTCCACTCCTGTTGTGGAAGAATAGGGTGTTTCGCTCAGTGGCGCGTAGGAGAACCAGCCTACCGCTGGCGCGCCTCCGGCGAGGAAACTGAAATGCAGCAGCATCCCGCCCAGCGGCACGAGCCAGAAGCCGAAGGCGTTCAGCCGCGGGAACGCCATGTCGCGCGCGCCGATCTGTAGCGGTACGAAGTAGTTGGCCAGCCCGAAGATCGCGGGCATGGCGACGAGGAAGATCATGGTCGTCCCGTGCATCGTGAACAACATGTTGTACGTGTCCGGATGGAGGAGCGTGTTA
Organism: Chthoniobacter flavus; assembly: GCA_040392045.1. Taxonomy (GTDB): domain Bacteria; phylum Verrucomicrobiota; class Verrucomicrobiia; order Chthoniobacterales; family Chthoniobacteraceae; genus DATMFV01. The sequence goes on from JBEBWR010000158.1 coordinate 5,117, forward strand.
TTGGGGACGCTGAGCTGGAGCCGGATCAGCATGGCTTCGATGCCGCCGATGACGAAGAATACCAGCGCGGTCACGAGGTAGAGGATGCCGATTCGCTTGTGATCGACGGTGGAGAGCCACGCGATCTTCCAGTGTTCCCGCTGCTCGGCGGTCAGGATTCCGATGCGGTCAAGCGCTGAAGTGATCCCGTTCATTTCAGCGTCTCCAGATAGGCGACGAGCTGAGCGAGCTGTTCGTCCGTAAATTGGAAATTCGGCATCAATACGCCGGGCTTGACGTTATGAGGGTTTGCCAGCCAACGGTGAAGATTCTCGGGGGAGTTCGCGACGATCCCGGCACCGATTTGTCGACGGCTCGCGAAATGCGTCAGATCAGGGCCTGCTTTTCCCTGCGCGGAGGTGCCCTGGATGGTATGGCAACTCACGCAGCTTGTTTGATGAAAAAGCTCCATTCCTTTTATGGCAAGGTCGTCCACTGGCGGGCCAGCCGATTGCCGCTGCGCATTCTCCCAGGCTGCAAAATCGGCTTCGGATTCCGCGACGATGAGGAAGTGCATCCACGCATGCTGAGTACCACAGAACTCTGAACAGATGCCGAGGTAGGTACCGACGTTATCGGCTTGCAGCCAGATATGATTGGGATGCCCGGGGACGGCGGTGATCTTTCGGGCGAGCTCCGGCACCCAAAATTCATGGAGTACGTCGGTTGACTCTATCCGTACCGATATCGCCTTTCCCACGGGGATGTGCATCTCGTTGGCCACGACGACGCCGGACTTGGGATAGCGCGCTTCCCACCACCATTGATGGCCGGATACGATAAGATCCGGCTCCGGTGCGGGGGGAGGATCGGATACGCCCATGGTGCGTGCTGTGAGTACAAAGAGGGCTACCACGATGAGGCCCGGGATGACGGTCCAGATGATCTCGATGGTTCTATTTCCGGGAAGCTGATCCGGATCTGCCTCGCCTTCCCGCCAGCGGAAGCGCATCAGCGCATAGGCGATGATCCCGGCGACGATGACGAAAATGATCGCCAGTATGCTACCCGCGACGAGGCCCAGATCGTAGATGGAGCGGGCCTGAGGCGACTGGGGGTCCAGCACCCGCAGGGTAGAACGCAGAGGCAGGGATGGATCGATGGCCTGAAAGCCGGGCATGATTCCTTCGCATAGAACGCCCACAGGAGGAAAAGTTAGCAGTGGTTTGGAGCGCCGGTTAACTACGCGCCGATCTTGAATCGCCTCTATGCCCGCCGCCGGTCGGAAAAATCCCCTTGTGGGTTGCCCCGGGGTATCCGGAAGTCAACGGGGGGCGATGCGGTATGAATCGTCCACTGCGATCGAATAATTCACTCCCTCCCAGCGTTGTGCGCCCTTCCAGAAGAAGGTGAATTCCACGATGCCGTTGCGGGGCAGTTTCTCAGGCGGTAAGTCGACAAACCACAGGCCGAGCGTTTTGTTTTCGGCGGCGTCCGCGGTGTTCGTTGTCGCCCAGTTGTCGCCGGACCAGATGAGGGCGGCGTCGGCTGCGAGGATGAGTCGCAGGCATTTCCCGGGCGGGATGCGTGGGATCTGATGTCGGAAGCTCCAGATCTCGTGGCGGCTTTCGACGGGGTTCGCGACATAGCGCTGGAAGGCGGGCTCGACCCGATCGAAGCAAACCCCGTCATGACGGCTGCGCACGAGGGAAATATATTCCGCGTGCGACCAGCATAAGGGCATGGCTGAACCCGTTGGCTGGCCGCGCTTCATCGATTGATCGGGTAGATCGTCCGCATCCCAAAGCTGCTCGGGGAGCATCCCGCCTTCGTTGGCAAAGGCTTCCATCTCGGTGATAAACCGTTTGGGATCACGACCCGCCGCAAGCTCGTAGTGGCCGCGCTCGCCGGTGAGAATCGGCCATGAGCGGCCAACGCCGGAGCCATCGAAGGCGCGGCCATCATCATACTGCCCGTATCCGTCGTGATTGTAGCGACGCCAGCACGATCCCTGCGGCAGGTCGCGCTTCAGCACGCGGTCGATGACTTCAATCGAGTCCTTCACGATCGGATCATCCGCAGCGCGAATGCCGAACCTGACCAGATGAAGAAAATCGCCGCCGACGATGTTTCTCGCCGGATGGAGGCCGCCTCCGTTGGCGACGAGGAGCATGG
>JBEBWR010000159.1:0-7231 GCA_040392045.1 Chthoniobacter flavus
TCCTCCAGAGTGGCCTGCTCGATAAGCATGGGATGGCTGGGCATAGTGGGAAGGGATTGTTATCTTACCGGAGGCTGACGGGAAAGTACGGAATCGGTCCGGCGGGAAAAAAGCTTTCTCCTTGTTGCGATCCCGCGCTGCTGTTACACCGATGGCCTCCCCCCGGCGCGGATCACGCTTCGGAGGTTGCCTCTCTTTTTTGCGAATGAACACGTCCGACCGACCGATCCGCCTCATCGACTGCCTCCTCCTGATGGTCTGCGCCTTTGTCGTAGGCCTCTGGTTTCTCAAGAGCCCGGGGCTGGGCGATGACTTCACCTATTGGCGGACGGCGCTGGCGATCCGGGAGCATGGAGTGGAGGGGTGGGACCCCAATTCCTTCCATAATCTCCGCTGGCCGATGTGGGGCTTTATTCTCGTGCTCCAGAATCTTTTTGGCCCGGGGCTCTTTTCATTCTACGCGGTCCCTTTTACCTATCTGGGCTTGGGGGCGATAGTGGTCTACGCGGTCAGCGGGCGACTGCTCAACTCCCGCGCGGGAGGGTGGGCTGCCGCGATCGCGTTCTTCTTCCATCCGCTGCTCGATAGCGTGATCTTCCGCCCGATGCCCGATCTGGCGGAAGGAACGCTGATCGGCCTCGGCGTGCTCTGCTGGCTGGCGCTGGTGGAAGCGGATCATTGGCGCAAGCGGCTGTTCTTCGCGCTGGCGGCGGGCGTGATCGCCGGAGTGGCATTCTCGAATCGTTTCACGGGAATCTTTATCTTCGGCGTACTCGGAGCCGTGGCGCTGGTCACGCTCTTCAACACCTCCCGGTTGAAATGGAAAGAGGCTGTCCTCTGGCTCGGAGTGATCGGGCTGACGGCGCTCACGCTCTTCTGCATCGAGGGGCTGATCTACCAGCGGATCACGGGCGATTTTCTTCACAACATTCACGCCAATATGGGCGCCAAGGGGCGCAAGGGGACGGAGTCCGTCAATGTTTTCCTGCTGCCGTTCCGCTTTGTGGATTCCCTCTCCGGGCGCGGGTTTATCGGTCCGTTTTATCTGATCCTCACGCTGATCGGCGCGGGGCTGATGAGCTGGAAAGGGGGGCTGCGCGGACGCGTCGTGGTGGCGTGGGGGCTGACGCTTTATCTCGCCTATAGCTGCGCGCTTCAGGAGTTTTTCCCCCCACGTCCGCTCTTGAGGAACGCGGATCGCTTCCTCACTTCGTTGGCGCTGCCGTTCTCCATCCTCGCAGCGGCAGGCGCTGCGGGATTGCTCGCGTTCTTCCCCCGCACGAAAGCGGCGCTGGGCCGACGGGCGCTGGCGACGGCGGCGGTCGCCGTCGTGCTGCTGGGGCTGGCAACGCGGCGTCCGTATTTTTCGCCGGGGCATATCCCCGCGTTCCGCGCCTATGTGGAGAGCCTGCCGGACGGCACGACGGTCTACACGCAGGAGGCGATGCGCTCCGCCGCGCTCATGGTCGCCCCGGAGAAAGCCAAGCGGCTCAACTGGATCGTCCGGAAACACCTTCTGCACCGTCCGGAGGGTTCAGAGGAGGCGAAAGAAGCGGATGAGTTCTGGTTCTGCCGCAAGCTGACCTGGCTGCGCGACCGTCAGGGGATCGAGCGCGATCTGATTCAGGAGCAGAGCGAGCTCTCCACCAATTTCACGGAGCCGCAGGATGTCTGGCGGCTCATGGAGGTGATCAACGTGGGCGGCGTGCCGGAATTTGTCCTTTACCGGAAGCGCCCGGCAGGAGAAAAAGTGCCCGAGCTTCAGGAGGCGAGCCGCTATTTCCCGGCGCTTCCTCCGATGCCGTTTCACTGGGAGGGGAAAGGCGGTTTTGACGTGGAGAAAACGGTGGAAATCCCCGAGGCGCTCCGCGGGAAAGCGTTCGCACTCCAGCTTGAGGGGAAATCGAACTTTGTCCAGGCATTCCGGGGGCGCGTGATCTTCATGAAGGACGACAAGCGGATCGAGGAGATCTCCCTGCGCCCGTATTTTCATCCGACGGACGGCATCGATTTCTACCACATCGCCATCCCCAGGGAAGCAACACGGGCGAAAGTGATCCTCAACGTGGAGAAACGCACCCGCTCGCTGACGCTCAATCACATCCGCCTGCTGTTGGAGGAGTAAGCGGGCGGAGCCGCTACTCGTTCATGAAGCGCTCGCTGCACTCGGGGCAGATCCCGTGGCTGAAATCGCTGCGGGTATGCTCGCGGATGTAGTTCTCGATGCTCTGCCAGTAGTCGCTGTCGTTGCGGATCTTCTTGCAGTACATACAGATCGGGATGAGGTCCTTGAGCTGCCGGATGGTGACGGTGTAATGAAGGATGCGCTGGGCGACAAAGAGCCGTCGCCAGATGGCGTCGGCGTCGAGGGGCTTTACCAGAAAGTCGTCCACCCCTGCTTCCACGGCCCGGTCGTAGTCCGCCGGACCGGTCCGCAACGCCGTGACGAGGATGAAGTAGACGTAATCGTTCCCGCTGCACTCCCGGATCGCCCGGCAGAGCTCCAGCCCATCCATCTCGGGCATCATCCAGTCGCTGATGATGACGCGGGCCTTGCTCGCGCGAAAGGCTTCGAGCGCCTGCATGCCGTTCGTAAACGACTGCACTTCATGCCCCAGCCGGGTCAGCGTATTGCCCAGCCGCACGCTCGATACAGGATCGTCCTCTGCGATAATAATTTTCATCCCTCACCGGTCTCTCTGTGGAGCGCCTCGATGAGCTGCCCCTGATTCACTTCCAACTCGCAGAGCAGGGCTTCCAGCGTCGCCGGTGACGCCGTGGCCACTTGCTGCTCGATACACTGGCAGGTCGCCGCAAAGGCCGCCGCCCCGAAATTCACCGCGCTCCCCTTGAGAAGATGCGCCGCATCGGCCAGAGCTTTGCTGTTGCCCGCGCGCGCGGCGGCCCGCATTTCCGCGAAGGTACGGCTTGCCATCTCTTCAAACAGCGCCGCCAAAGACTCCAGCAGCCCCTCTTCGCGAAGGATGGCGATCTGCGCCGGATCGAGCACCAGGGTGGGCCGCTGCGCGGAAAAAGCCGGGGCCAGCGTCGCTTCGATCGTCTCCAGCGTCTCGCTCATCCGCGCGATCAGCGTCGCACGCTCAGACTCCTGCCCCTCTGCGGTCCGTTCGAGTTTCTCCAGCGCCTCCAGCGTACAGCGCAGCGCGGTCAACTGCGGCGGCAGCCGCCCCAGCGCGGTATACGCGGCCGCATGGAAAGCAGACGAAAGCTGAGGGTACTGGCGGGAGGTAAAGGACATGACGGACGAGGCCATTGACGAAAGAAAAATGACTCCTCAGAATTTTGCATCCCTCAATGGCTCGATTAAGAAAATCCGGCGATCCTGCCTTGTCAACACGAGTCCGGAACTTTCAGAAATCTGCCATCACAGGGCTGCTTCCTCCTGCAAAAGCCTTTTTCCCAACATGGCTCCGGCTCACTCACCAAGAAATGGAAAACCCGGGAACGAAACCCTCACCACGCTATAAAGGGCGGAAGAGTACGCACTCTTTCGCCGTAGCGCAAACAATAATACGCGAATTTGCTTATACCATTTAGCACACGACACCGGGTTGAACCGGTGTCGCGTCGCTAATAACTTCTGATCAACGACTTATGGAGCCGTCCCCTCCGTGGAGTTGCGGACGCGACCGGTGATGACCCGGTTCACCGCGTTCAGGTAGGCGCGTGCGCTCGCTTCGATCACGTCGGTGCTTGCGCCCTTTCCGGTGACGAGGCGGCCATCGCCGAAGTCGGCCTTGATGGTCACTTCGCCCAGCGCATCCTTGCCCTGCGTGACGGCCTGAACCTGATATTCGACGAGGTGCCCCCGCTGGTCCAGCAGGCGATCAATGGTTTTCATCGCGGCGTCCACCGCACCGTTACCGGGGCTGGAGTCGAAGAGCTCTTCCTCACCGCGCCGCAGGCGGACCGTGGCGGTGGGAACCGTGGAGCTCCCGGCGGCGACATGGATGTAGTCGAGCTGATAGCCTTCGCCATCGCTACCGGAGGCCATGGAGTCATCCACCAGCGCGGTCAGATCGTCGTCGTAGACAAATTTCTTCTTATCGCCGATCTCCTTGAACCGGGCGAAGACCTTGGCGGTCTCCTCTTCGGTCAGGTTGAAGCCGAGCGATTCCAGCCGCTTGACCATGGCGTGACGTCCGCTGTGCTTGGTGAGCGGCAGCTCCGTGTCGCCCCAGCCGATCTCGCGCGGGTCGATGATCTCGTAGGTCTCGCGCTTTTTCAGAATGCCGTCCTGATGGATGCCCGAGCTGTGCGCAAAGGCGTTTTCCCCCACGATGGCTTTGGAGCGCTGGACAACCAGCCCGCTCATGCGGGAGACGAGGCGGGAGGACTTTACGATCTCGCGCGCGTCGATATCGGTAAAGAGACCGCCAAAGTAGTCGCCGCGCGTTTTGATCGCCATGATGACCTCCTCCAGCGCGGCGTTCCCGGCGCGCTCGCCGATGCCGTTGATCGTTCCCTCCACCTGCCGCGCTCCGGCGGCTACGGCCGCGAGGGAGTTGGCCACGGCCAGCCCCAGATCGTCGTGGCAATGCACGCTAATGACGGCGTCGTCGATATTCCGTACGTTATCGCGCAGATAGCGGATGAGCCGGGCATACTGCTCGGGTACGGCAAAGCCGACGGTATCGGGGATGTTCACCGTCGTCGCCCCGGCCTCAATGGCGGCTTCGACGACCTGCGCCAGAAACTCCGGCTCGGTACGGGAAGCGTCTTCAGGCGAGAACTCGACATCGCGCACATGGCTCTTGGCGCGCTTGACCCCCTCGACGGCGAGGCGGATGATCTCGTCATTCGCCTTCTTGAGCTTGAAGTCGCGGTGGATCTTCGACGTGGCGAGGAAGACGTGGATGCGCCCGCGCTCCCCGGCAGCCTTCACGGCGGCCCCGGCGGCGTCGATATCTTTGGTGACGCAACGGGCCAGACCGCAGATGGTCGGCCCTTTGATCTCGGTGGCAATACGGCTGACGGCTTCAAAGTCTCCGTCAGAGATGACGGGGAAGCCGGCTTCGATCACATCGACATTCAGGCGGGCGAGCTGCCGGGCGACCTCCATTTTTTCCCGCAGATTCATGGAAGCGCCGGGACATTGTTCGCCGTCGCGCAAGGTGGTGTCGAAAATGATGACTTTATCGGACATATAGAGAAGTTCAGAAATGCGTTTCTACAAAAAGCGTGGTGGAAGAAAAAAAGACGCGCGGCGCGACCGCTTCCACCGGGAACAGCGCAGCCGAAAAGGAGACCGCTCCAGCAGGCATTCCCCCTACCGGAGACACCGGACAGACGCCGGCGCTCAACGGAGAGAAGACCCGTGGAGCACAATAAGTCGGCTGGTCAGAAGATGGCGCATGAACTTTGAGAGACTGTTACCCTTAAAGGAATCCGGCGCGGGATTCAACTTTAAACCGCGTCCACCGCGACGTCGACGCTCCGGGGCGGGGTCTCTACCGGGCTCAATACTTCGAGGTCAGGCTGCTCCGCGCCGATCTCCAGCTCGCGGAACTTTCGGGCGGAAACCATCACGCGCGATTCAATGGAGCCGACGGCGGCGTTGTAGCTCTCCACGGCCTGCCCGAGCCGCTGGCCCACCTTTGCCACGTGGAGGCGCATATCGCTGATGCGCTTGTAAAGCTCGTTGCCAAGCGTGGCGATCTGCCGCGCGTTCTCCGCGAGCTTCTCCTGCCGCCAGCCGAAGGAGACGGCTTTGAGCAGCGTGATCAGCGTTGTCGGTGTCGCCAGGATCACGCGCTGCTCCACGCCCTGCTCAATCAGCTCCGGGGCTTCCCGAAGCGCGGCGCTGAAGAAGGTCTCATTCGGCAGGAAGAGGATGACGAACTCCGGCGTGGGGTGAAACTGCTCCCAGTACGACTTGCGCCCCAGCGCCGCCATATGATCGCGGATGAGTCGCGCGTGGTGACTGAGTTTTTCACGATGGGCGGCTTCCTCATCCGTCTCAATGGCTTCGAGATAGGCCGAAAGCGGGGCCTTGGCGTCCACGATAATATTGCGTCCTCCCGGCAGCCGGATGATGAGATCGGGGCGCAGCCGCCCGGAATCCGCCGTCTGCTGCTGGTAGAAATCGCAGTGCTCCAGCATCCCCGCCAGCTCCACCACGCGCTGGAGCTGGATCTCGCCCCAGCGACCGCGTACCCGGGGCGTGCCGAGCGCCTGCACAAGATTGCCCGTGGCCTGATGCAGGCGGGTCTGCGTCTCCAACAGGCCTTTGATCTGCTGGGTCAGCCCTTCATAAGCCCCTGCGCGCTCCTTTTCCATGAGCTGAATTTTCTGATCGACCTTCTCCAGTGATTCCCGGACGGGCTTGACGAGTTCGTCAATCGCGAGTTGCCGCTTGTCGAGATCGCCGCGCGCGGATTCCTGATACTTCTCCAGCGTCGCCTTGGCCAGCTCGACAAAGGTCTGATTGTTGCTGCGGAGCGCGTCGGAGGAGAGCGTCTTGAAGGCGTTGCCGAGCGATTCCTGCGCCTGAGTGAGCAGGGCGATTTTCTCCTCTCCCGCCTGACGCTCTTTCTGAAGGATGGTCTCCAGCTCGCGGATACGCACGTTCGCGTCCGCGAGGGCCTGTCCGGAGGCGCGCAGGGCGTCGCTTTGCTCGCGGAGCCGCTGGTCCATCTCCGATTTGACGGCGGCGATTTGCGCAATTTTTTCCTCAATATCCGCGCGGAGGTGATGGGTCGCCTCCTTCGTTGCCGCCAGCTCTGCGCTCCCTTCTGCCCGAAGCCGCTCCTCCCGCACCGCCCCCCGGACGCGCTGAAGCATCCAGCCGATCGCGATGCCGACGAGGGCACCGGCCACACAGAGGATCAAGGGGTTGAGGTCATCCATCCCGCCACTTTGCATCGCTTTGGCAGAAAAAACGACTGTTAAGCGTACAGCAGGTGTGCCACCGCCGCCGGGGTATGGGTCTCAACGGCGTAGCGACGGGTTTGGCGGGCGAGCGGTTCGAGTTCATCGGGATGGGCCGCAGCCCAGAGGATGACCTCCCGGAAGCGCTCTTCGTTCTCTTCGTAAAAAAAGCAGTTCTCGCCGTGGACAAGCGTGGTTTGCAGCGCGGGGTCAGGCTCGTTGAGGATCGGGATCGCCCCATGCAGCATCGCCTGATAGGGCCGGTAGTGATGAAAACTCTCACCCGCGGGGGTGAGGACGAGGCGCGCACGGCCCATCTGCTCGTGCAGCTCCGTGTCGG
>JBEBWR010000160.1:0-7217 GCA_040392045.1 Chthoniobacter flavus
TCTTCGCAGCGGAATCGGCGCGAAACGGCGGGCAACTGACCGAAATCGTCTATCCTTGGGAATCGGAGCAACCGTCCGCGCCACTCGGGCCTCTCCCAGTTCCACTCCATGAGCGATAGGAAACCTGTCTATCGCTCAAAATACCCTCAAAACTGAGCGATAGCCCCTAAAAACAGGCAAAGAAGAGCAGCAATCCGCGGGAGAGTCCTCATAAGCATCAGGGAGATCATCAAAAACTACCATCACCCCTCCTGATCCACAAGCACACAGCCCCTCCTCCTCCTCCCGCCAAAAAATACCCCCGGAAAGCCAAAGCCCTCCGGGGGTAAAAAACACTCAAACGCGTAGCCTCCTCCAACGCACCACTCCGAAGAGGCCGCGCAAGCGCGGCCCCGCGCGGCAGCGCGAAGAAAGTCCAGACAAAGTCTGGCTAGAGGCCGGCGGTTTCGATGGCGGTGGCGCGGGCCAGTTCGCGATTCATGCGGGAGATGACCGAGACGCTGATCTCCACGGGGCAGACCGCTTCGCACTCGTAGTAGTTCGAGCAGTTGCCGAATCCGGCTTCGTCCATCGTCTTCACCATCCGCAGCACGCGGCGGGTGCGCTCGGGCTGCCCTTGCGGGAGCAGGCCCATGTGCGAAACCTTCGCGCCGACAAAGAGCATCGCGGAGGAATTCGGGCAGGCGGCCACGCAGGCACCGCAGCCGATGCAGGCAGCGGCGTCCATCGCGGCGTCGGCGTTCTGCTTCGGGATCGGTACGGAATTGGCATCCGGGGCAGACCCGGCACGGGCGGTGATGAAGCCACCGGCCTGCTGGATACGGTCAAAGGACGTACGATCGACAATCAGATCCTTGATGACCGGGAAGGCGCTTGCGCGCCAGGGCTCGACGTAGATCGTCTCACCGTCGCGGAAGTGCCGCATGTGCAGCTGGCAGGTCGTCGTGGCCCGCTCGGGGCCGTGCGCCACGCCGTTGATGACGAGCGAGCACATGCCGCAAATGCCTTCGCGGCAGTCGTGGTCAAACGCGATCGGCTCTTCGTTCTGCTGGTTAAGCCCTTCGTTGACAATGTCGAGCATCTCCAGAAAGGAGCAATCCTCGGGAATGTCCTTGGCGGGGTACTCGACAAACTTGCCGGGGCTCTTGTGATTGGCCTGTCGCCAGACTCGCAGGGTAAGATTCATAGGAAAGGGTAAGGCTGAGGTTTCCTGAATACGGGGTTACTTGTAGCTGCGGACGGCCAGCTCGATGTTCTCGTAGTGCAGCTCTTCCACGTGACGGATCGGAGTATTCCCGTCGCCGGTGTATTCCCACGCGGCAACGTGCGCGAACTCCTCGTCGTTCCGAAGCGCTTCGCCATCGGGGGTCTGGTACTCTTCGCGGAAGTGACCGCCGCACGATTCGTTGCGCTCCAGCGCGTCGCGGACCATCAGCTCGCCGAACTCCAGGAAGTCGGCGACGCGCCCGGCCATTTCGAGCGACTGATTGAGCCCCTCGGCGGTGCCGAGCACCTTGACGTTTTTCCAGAACTCCTCGCGGATACGCGGGATCTCGCGCAGGGCTTCCTCCAGCCCTTCCTTCGTACGGCCCATGCCGCATTTGTCCCAGAGCAGGAGACCCAGTTCGCGGTGGAAGGAGTCGACGGAGCGATTGCCCTTGATCGACATCAGCTTGTTGACCCGCTCGCGGACTTCGCTCTCGACTTTCTTGAACTCCGGGTGATCCGTCGTGACCTTCTCCTTCTGGGAAGCGAGGTAGATGTTGATCGTGTTCGGAATGACGAAGTAGCCGTCGGCGAGACCCTGCATCAGCGCGGACGCGCCGAGGCGGTTCGCGCCGTGGTCGGAGAAGTTCGCTTCGCCCAGCACGTGCAGGCCGGGGAGGTTCGACATCAGGTTGTAGTCCACCCAGAGGCCGCCCATGGTGTAGTGGACGGCGGGGAAGATCCGCATCGGCACCTTGTAGGCGTTCTCGCCGGTGATCTTCTCGTACATGTCGAAGAGGTTGCCGTAGCGCTCGCGGACGACGTTCTCGCCGAGGCGCTTGATGGCATCGGCAAAGTCGAGGTAGACGCCGAGGCCGCCGGGGCCGACGCCGCGACCTTCGTCGCAGACCTGCTTGGCAGAGCGGGAAGAGATATCGCGCGGGGCGAGGTTACCAAAGGAGGGGTACTTCCGCTCCAGATAGTAATCGCGATCCTCTTCGGGGATGCTGGCGGGTGGCTTGCCGCAGTCCTCCTTGCGCTTGGGCACCCAGACACGCCCGTCGTTACGCAGCGACTCGGACATGAGCGTGAGCTTGCTCTGGTAGCTGCCGGCGACGGGGATGCAGGTCGGGTGAATCTGCGTGTAGCAGGGGTTCGCGAAGTACGCGCCGCGCTTGTAGGCGCGGTAGGCCGCCGTGGCGTTGCAGCCCTTGGCGTTCGTGGAGAGGTAGAAGACGTTGCCGTAGCCGCCGGTGGCGAGAAGGACGGTGTCGCCTGCATGGGAGCGGATCTCTCCGGTGACCATGTCCCGGACGACGATACCCTTGGCGTGACCGTCGACGACGACGAGGTCGAGCATCTCGGTACGCGGGTGCATTTTGACGGTCCCGGCAGCAATCTGGCGGCTCAGGTGCGCGTAGGCGCCGAGGAGAAGCTGCTGACCGGTCTGGCCGCGGGCATAGAAGGTACGGGAGACCAGCGCGCCGCCGAAAGAACGGTTCGCGAGGAGGCCGCCGTACTCACGGGCAAAGGGGACGCCGAGCGCGACGCTCTGGTCGATGATGTTCGCGCTGACCTCGGCGAGCCGGTAGACGTTCGCCTCGCGGGAGCGGAAATCGCCACCTTTAACGGTATCGTAGAAGAGGCGCTGCACGGAGTCGCCGTCGTTCTGATAGTTCTTCGCGGCGTTGATACCGCCCTGCGCGGCGATGGAATGCGCGCGGCGGGGGCTGTCCTGATAGCAGAAGCACTCGACGTTGTAGCCGAGGTCGCCGAGCGTGGCTGCGGCAGCGCCTCCGGCGAGACCGGAGCCGACGACGATGATCTTGTACTTGCGTCGGTTTGCTGGGTTGATGAGCTTCGAATCGAAGATGTGCTTCTGCCACTTCTTTTCGATGGGGCCGGACGGAATATGGGAATCAAGCTTGGCCATGGATCAGGTCGTTTTTCTGAGTTGGGGCCTTAGTGAGCCGGGTAAGAGACAAAGCCGGTCAACACCGCCAGCGGAATGGAGATGTAACCGAGGAAAATGAGAACGCCGAGAGCAACGCTCAGCTTCGAGAGCAGAGGCGCGACTCCGCGGGTGCGGATGCCGAGCGTTTGCAGGAAGCTCTGGATGCCGTGGCTCAGGTGCAGGCAGAGAAGGAACATCGCGAGGATGTAGAAGGCGGATGCCAGCGGGCTGGAGAATCCGGCGACCATCATGCGGTAGACATCATGGCGACCGGCGGCGTCGTGCCAGGTGGCCCAGGTCGAGTCGATCTGGAGCGCGGTGAAGTGCAGGAGGTGGTAGATGATGAAGGTGATCAGGATCAGGCCGCTCGGGAGCATCGCTTTCGCGGCGATGGTCGCCTGTACCGACTTCTTCACGGCATACTTCTGCGGACGGGCGGCGGCGTTCTGCAGCGCCAGCCGGACGGTGGTGAAGATATGCACCAGAACGATGAGGAGCAACACGGCGCGGATCACCCAGATGAGAGCGCCGAGGTCCTTGAGCTTGGCGGCGTAGCTGTTGATGGCTTCCGGGCCGAGGAAGATCTGGAGGTTACCGAGGAGGTGTCCGATGACGAAAAGGACGAGCGCGGCGCCCGTAAGGGCCACGATCCATTTCTTTCCAATGGACGATTGGCAGAAGGAAACGAGAGGTTTCATTGAAAACTAAGGCAAATCAAAGAACGAGCTTAGCAATCCGAAGCATACGGCATCGCGCTGCTGGCTGGTGATAACAGGTTTGGGCTTTTCATGAAGCACTGAAGTGGGTGTTTCGTCGAAATATAAGAAAAACTGCTTTTTACCAAGAAGTTTCTACAGAGAACTTGGGGAAGATTGCAAAATCAGGCGTTGCCCGAGGGGGAGATCCCCCTACCGGAAGGAAAGCGGTTGACTTGTACAAAGTAGCGTGTAGATCTCATCGTGGCAATGGGTTCTGCCGGGTCGTGTTTTCCGCCTTTCTCGCGGGAAGCGGACCGAACCGCCCGGGTCAACGGTTTTACCGCAATAATTTCACTGATCCGGGCTGATGACTCCTACCTCCAAGGTAGCGTCATGTCCAAATTCCACTCCACATCCGAGCTTCTTCATTCAACGTCTTCTCATCCCTTCTCCCGGCTTCGGGAGACGGCTTACTATTTGCGCCTGCTGGCGCGTGCCACCTGGCGGTGGTCGCTTTTTGTAATCCCGATGGCGATGACGGTGGGGTCCGCCTGCGCACTCTTCATCTGGAGCCTCGACCGCGTGACGGAGCTGCGCTTTGCGCACGGCTGGCTGCTTTTCCTGCTGCCGCTGGCAGGTATCGTATCAGGGTTTGCCTACCATCGCTTCGGCCAATCGGCAGAGGGGGGCAACAACCTCATCGTGGAGGAGATCCATCAGGCGGGAGGCGGCGTCCCACGAAGAATGACCCCGCTGATTCTGGGGGCCACGCTGCTTACCCACCTCTTTGGCGGCTCTGCCGGTCGGGAGGGTACGGCCGTGCAGATGGGCGGAAGCATCGCGAGCGGGTTCGCAAAGTTCTTTGGGCTGGAAGCGTCGGACCTGCGCATTCTGCTGATGGCGGGGGTGGCAGCGGGGTTTGGCTCCGTCTTCGGGACGCCGCTGGCCGGGGCGATTTTTGCGATGGAGGTGATCACCATCGGGCAGATCCGACATGACGCCCTGATCCCCTGCCTCGTTGCCGCGGCCGTCGGGGACTGGACCTGTCATGCCTGGGGGATTAGCCACGTGCTCCTTCCTGTAATGTATTCCAGCGAAGCGATGATTCCCGTAGGGAAGTTCCATCTCGACGCGCTGCTGATGGGAAAAGTTCTGCTTGCGGCGGTTGCCTTCGGCTGGACCGGGTCGCTTTTTGCAGGCGTGTCGCATTGGCTCTCCGCGTGGTTTAAAAAGCTTTGTCCTTATACCCCGCTCCGCCCCGCCATCGGCGGGGTGATCGTGATCGCGCTCGTCTATGCGCTCGGAACGCGGGAATATATCGGCCTCGGAATCACTTCACCAAACCCGTCGGACGCGACGCTGCTCTCCTTCTTCACCTCCAGTGATTCGCATCCGTGGGCGTGGTGGTGGAAGCTGGTCTTTACCACGGTCACGCTCAGCGCGGGGTTCAAGGGAGGCGAAGTGACACCGCTTTTCTTCATCGGCGCGGCGTTGGGGCACACACTGGGGGGAGTGCTCGGAGCGCCGCCGGATCTCTTCGCCGCGCTCGGTCTGGTCGCCGTCTTTGCCGGAGCCACCAATACGCCGCTGGCCTGCACGATCATGGGCATTGAGCTTTTCGGAGCGGCGAACAGCCTCTACCTCGCCGCCGCGTGTTTCCTCGCCTACCGGTGCAGCGGGCATTCGGGCATCTATTCGGCGCAGCGCGTGGCTGTCCCAAAAACCTCTTGAGGCAGGACTTGAAAAACGCAACGTTTGTTTCGTAGGATGCCACCTTTCACCGACCTTCCTCCCTTTTCTAAACTATGAAACTACTCAGCACGCTCGCGCTGGCCTCTCTGCTCGCCTTTACTGCCGGAACCAAGGCACAGGACGAAATTCTCATCGGCGAATTCCAGTCCCTCTCCGGACAGAACGCCAGCTACGGCATCTCCTCCACGAACGGCTCCAAGCTGGCATTGGAAGAGATCAATGCCGCCGGTGGCGTGCTCGGAAAGAAGGTCAAATTGATCACCGAGGACGATCGTTCCCTCGCGGGTGAACCGGCCACGATCGTCCGCAAGCTGATCTCCCGCGATAAGGTCGTCGCGATTCTCGGAGCGTTCACCTCCTCCCGCTCGCTGGAGGGTGCGCCGTTCGCTCAGGCGAATAAAATCCCCTACCTCTCCGCAGGAGCCACGAACGAGAAGGTCACAGAAATCGGCGACTACATTTTCCGCAACTGCTTCATCGACCCGTTTCAGGGAACCGTGATGGCAAAATTCGCCCTCTCCCGCGGCTTCAAGAAAGTCGCCATCCTGACCGACGAAAAGCAGGACTACAGCAAGGGCCTCTCCGAAGCGTTCAAGGAATACTTCACGGCACACGGCGGCACGATCGTCCGCGAGCAGAGCTATTCCTCCGGCGACAAGGATTTCAAGCCACAGCTCACGTCGCTCCGCGCGGAATCGCCCGAGGCGATCTTTCTCCCCGGCTACTACGGTGAAGTGGCGCTGATCGCGCGGCAGGCGCGTCAGCTCAACCTCGACGTTCCGCTGCTCGGCGGCGACGGCTGGGTGGGCAATTCGCTGCTGCCTATCGGCGGCAAGGCGCTGGAAGGCTGCTTTTTCTCCAGCCACTACTCGGCGGAGAACGACGATCCCGCCGTGCAGGAGTTTGTGAAGAACTACACCGCGAAGTATAAGAAAGCTCCCGACGATATGGCCGCTCTCGGGTATGACGGCCTCAAAATCCTCGCCGACGCCATCACCCGCGCCGGGTCCACCGACGCGCAGGCCGTCCGCGACGCGCTGGCCGCGACGAAAGACTTCAACGGCGTCACCGGGAAGATTACCATTGATGACAAGCGCAACGCGCACAAGCCCGCGGTCATCCAGACCATTGAGAAAGGGAAGTTCAAGTTCGTCGAGACGGTCATTCCGTAATCTCGCGGCCTCTCTTTCTTGTGAGTTATTTCCTTCAGCAGCTTCTCAACGGGCTTTCGCAAGGCTCCATCTACGCCCTCATCGCGCTGGGCTACACGATGGTCTACGGCGTGCTCCGCTTTATCAACTTCGCGCATGGCGATGTCTATATGGTGGGCGCGTTCGTCGGGCTGTTCTTCGCCCAATACGCGCAGGAGCTTTTCCCGGCGATCAGCTCCTATGACGGCTACACGCTCCCGGTGATCGGGATCGCGCTGGTCGTACTGCTGCTCTCCATGGCCGTCTGTGCGCTGCTGGGAATCTCCATTGAGTGGCTGGTCTACCGCCCGTTGCGGAACCGCCCGAGGCTCACCGTGCTGATCACCGCCATCGGCGTCTCGATCTTTCTGGAGAACATCACGCAGTTCATCGTCGGGGCGGAGCCAAAGTACTTCC
>JBEBWR010000161.1:0-7120 GCA_040392045.1 Chthoniobacter flavus
TCGCCTGATCGCCTCCGGTCATGGCGACATCCCACGCCCGCATCAGCAGGAAAAAGTCCGACCGCCGCTCTTCGCCGAGCACGCGCTCGCGGGCCTCTTCAGGTCCGTTGCGGCGAAGAAGGGAGCGCCCCTGCATCAGCGCGGCGACAAGCGCGGCCTCGCGGACGCACCCCAGCTCTCCCGCCGCGATGAGCATCCGGGCGTAGCGGGGGTGCAGCGGGAAGGCGAGCATGCGCCGCCCCATCGGGGAGATGCCCGGGCCTTCGAGCGCGCCGAGATCGGAAAGCAGTGTCTCGGCCCGGGCGAGCGAACGAGCGTCCGGCGGCTCCAGCCAGCGGAAGGCGGCGACGTCGGTGACGCCGCTGGCCTTCAATGTGAGCACGACTTCTGCGAGATCTAGCCGCCTGACTTCGGGCAGGTCATGCGCGGGGCGCTCGGTCTGCTCGCGAGCGGTCCAGAGCCGTAGGGCGACGCCGGGTGCCGTACGCCCCGCGCGGCCTGCCCGCTGGTCCGCCGAGGCCTGCGAGATTTTCTCCACGAGCAGGGTGTTGATCCCGCGGTAGGGATCAAAACGCGCGATCTTGGCCAGCCCGGAGTCGATGACCACGCGGACGCCTTCGATGGTGAGGGAGGTTTCGGCGACGTTGGTGGAGACGATCACCTTCCGCTTTCCTCCGGGGGCGACTGCCGCGTCCTGCTCCGCCGGAGGGAGCTCGCCGTGGAGCGGGAAGAGGGCGAACTGGCTGGAAATCCGCGATTGCCGGATGGCTCCGATGGTGCGCGAGATTTCGTACACGCCGGGCATGAAGATCAGGATGTCGCCCTCGGTACTCCCCGCCAGATTTTCCAGCGCGGCGGCGGCGGCGTTCCAGACGGGCGTTTCCTTCAGCGGGCGCTCGGCGTAGCGGATCTCCACGGGGTGGGTCCGCCCTTCGGAGCGCAGGACGGTACACGGCGCGGCGTAGCTCTCCAGAATGGCGGTGTCGAGCGTGGCCGACATGACGATGATCTTGAGATCGGGGCGGATCGTAGCCTGTAGCTCCAGAGCGCGCGCCAGCGTGATGTCTCCGTGGAGGTGGCGCTCGTGAAATTCGTCGAAGATCAACGCGGAGACGCCGGGGAGGCGCTCATCCGCGAGCATCTGCCGCAGGAGCACGCCTTCGGTGACAAAGCGGATGCGGGTCTCCGCCGAGGCGACTTTATCGAAGCGGATCTGGAACCCGACTTCTCCGCCAAGGCGGCTCCCCCGCTCTTTTGCCACGCGGGCGGCGAGCATTCGCGTGGCCAGTCGCCGGGGCTGGAGCACGACGGCTTCGCCCCGATCGCCGAGCAGCCCGGCGTCGAGCAGCATCTGGGGGACCTGCGTCGATTTTCCCGAGCCGGTGGGCGCTTGAAGGATGACGCGCGCGCCTGCTTCTCCTGCGAGGGCGGCAAGGAGATCGGCTTCAAGCTCGAAGATCGGGAGGTCGCGGCGGTTCATTATGCTATCATTTCCAGAAAGGCCGTATCGGCTCAACTCCGCAAAAATAATTCGTGCCGGGGCGGGGTGTTCCGCTATCGTACGCACCTCCATGAGTTCCCAACCGTTGATCGCAGAGCCCGTTGAAGTCGCCCTTGGAAGCCGCAGCTATGAAGTCCACGTTGGCGATGGTCTGCTGACGCTCTTTGGTACGAAAGTGAGCGCGCTCGGCTTTGGCAAGCGGTGCGCGGTGATCACGGACAGCAATGTCGGGCCGCTCTATGGCGAGACGACGCTGGCGGCGCTGCGTGTGGCGGGGTACCAGCCGGTGCTCATCACGGTGCCCGCCGGGGAGAAGTCCAAAAGCATGGCGGAAGCCGAGCGGGTCTGCGACGCGATGATCGCCGCGGGGCTGGACCGGAAGTCATGGGTGGTAGCGCTCGGGGGCGGGGTCGTGGGCGATCTCGCGGGGTTTGTCGCGGCGATCTACTATCGCGGCCTTCCCTTTGTGCAGATCCCGACGACGGTGATCGCGCAGGTCGATAGCGCGGTGGGCGGCAAGACGGGGGTGAACTCGGCGCTCGGGAAGAATCTCATTGGCGCGTTTCATCAGCCCCGGATGGTGATCGCGGACGTGGCGACGCTGCGGACGCTGCCGCCCCGGGAGTTCAATGAAGGCTTTGGGGAGATTATCAAGCACGCGGCGATCCGCGACGGTTCGCTGCTTGAGGCGATCATGACGCCGAATCTTCAGTTCACGCCGGAGGCGCTGGTGGAGGTGATCCGTCGGAATATTGCGATCAAGGCGGCGATTGTCTCCGCGGATGAACACGAGACGACGGGGGAACGCGCGCTGCTGAATTTCGGGCACACGGTCGGCCATGGCATTGAGAATGCCGCCGGTTACGGACGCTACCTTCATGGGGAAGCGATCAGCCTCGGGCTGGTGGCGGCCTGCCGTCTCTCGGAGCAAAAGGCGGGGCTGTCGCAGGAGGAGAGTCAGCTCATTCAGGCGCGGCTGCGCCATTTCGGGCTGCCGGAGAAGCTCGACCCGGCGATCAGCGCGGACGCGGTGATGCAGGCGCTCCGGACGGATAAGAAGTTTGCAGCCGGGGAGGTCCGCTTTGTCCTCTGCACCCGGCTCGGCGAGGCGCATCTTTCCCGGGAGGTAACGCTGGAGGAGATCCGCGCGGCAGTGGAAGGGCTGCTGGCGTAGAAAAAAAAGCGAGGGAAGAGATACTCTCCTCCCTCGCGCTTTGATCATTCGTCCGACTTAGGCTCCTTGGTCTTCAGCGGCCGGAGGAGCAGGAGGCGCGGGGGCGTCTGCGGGAGCTTCAGGACCAGCCGGAGCGCCGGGGTGACCGGGGCTGCCTTCAGGGCCGCCAGGGCCACGATGATGACGACCGTGTCCCCATCCACCGCGACGGTGAGCGGGGCGATCGCTCATTTTCTCAGCCATCTTGTCCACGACTTCGGCGGAAAGCGTCGGCTCGGCTTTGGTGATGGCGGCTTTCACGGCATCGCGGAGGGCCTTCTTTGCGGTATCGCGCTTCGCCGTGGCTTCCTTCACCGCAGGGACGTCGGCGACGGACTTGCGCAGTTCCTCCATTTTCTCCCGGCGCGCGCGCATCTCTTCCATTTGCTCGGGGGTGCGCTCGCGGCGGCCACGGCGTTCGCCGCGCTCACCTTCGGGGCGCTTGTGCTCCCCTTCCCCGGCTTTGTGTTCGCCCCGACGGCGGCCCATTTTCTCGGCCAGCTCGGGATTCTTCTCCGCGATGGCGGCGCGCTCGGCTTCAAAGACGCCGCGCTGAGCCTCGCCGAGCGCCTTGCGGGCTTCCATGACGGCAGGGTCTTTATGTGCGGCTTCACGGGCGGCTTTGAGTTTTTCCTTCAGTTCGCTTTTTGCGGACTTGGCGTTATCGCCCGCTGCTCCCCCCTCAGAGGCAGCGCCCCCGGGGGTAGCGGCTGGCGCAGCAGCCTCCTGAGAATAACCATCCGCAGTGAAGCAGGAAAATGCCACGGCGGCCAACGAGAGGGTGAATAGCGTGCGAAGTTTCATACAGAGGGTGAAAAACCGCGCAGCGCAGAAAGTTGCGCTTTTTTTAAGCACCGATGGGTGCGGGGTGCTTTCTGAGGTAAGCTTTTGCGGAGTCCGCCAGAGTCACCAGCGCGGCGCCCATCATGATGGCGTCTTTGAGCACGAGCCGCCCCGCGCCGCTTAGATAGGGAAAGCCGTGATGAGCGTCTCCCAATGCCGGGACCCATGTTTCCGGGGTGGTGATCAGGAAGGAGAGCGTTACAAACGCCATCAGAAAGATCAGCAGACTCCCGACCGCCGCTGCCTGCGGCAGCCACGGATGCAGACAGAGCAGCAGTCCGAAGAGGACGAGAGCACTCCCGAGGCCGTAGGAGAAAAGGTAGGTACCGTTCTTCTTGTGCCACTCCCGGTTTTCCGGCACGAGCGCTCCCTCGGGATTCCGGTGCTCCTTATATTCCCCGGGCGTTTTCAGGAAAAAACTCATCACGGGGCTGTTCGCGACGAAGGGGATGATCCCATCGGCCTCATACGGAATGGCCTTGAGTCCGCCGATCCAGAAAAAGACGAGGATCAGGCCAAAGCGGGTAAGCGCGACCCCGAGGCGGTCGAGATGGGAGGCGAACTGGAAAAGGGAGCGGATATTCATGCTGGAGGGAGGAGCGAGGAGGTCGTCAGATGCCGAAAACGTTCGTGGGCTCCGCGCGTTTGACGTTGAGCACGGCGGTAGAGGTGAGCAGGGCGAGTCGGGCGGCGCGGACGTTGTGCACGCGGTAGATCTGCGCTCCGCGGATCAGTCCGCTGACAAGGCACGCGATGGTGCCCGTATCGCGGTCGGCGGGCGGGAGGTCGAGTACGTCGCCGATGACAGTCTTGCGGGAGATCGGCAGGAGCAGCGGACGCTCGAAGCCGTGGAAACGCTTCAACTCGCGGAGGAGGGTGAGGTTGTCCTCGCACTGCTTGGCAAAGTCGATGCCGGGGTCGAGCACGATGGCGTCGCGGGAGAGGCCGGCGGCTTCGGCCAGCGCGAGCTTTTCGGTGAAGAACTGCTCCACGGCGGCGACGACGTCGGGGTAAGTGACGTGGGTATGCGGGACTTTGGGCTCGCCCACGGTGTGCATGATGAGCAGGGCGGCTTCGGCCTCGGCGCAGATCCGGGCGTTCTCGTCGGTGGACAGGCCGCCGATGTCGTTGAGCAGATCGCCTCCCTCGGCGAGCACGGCACGGGCGACTGCGGGACGCCACGTGTTGATACTGAGCAGGGGGGCGAGCTGCGTGTCGTCGGCGCGCGGCCATTCGCCGGCTTCAGCCTGAAAACGGCGGACGAAGGCGAGCAACCGGTCGGCCTCGTCGGATTCATTGATGGGGCCGCGCTGCGTTCCGGCGCTCTCGGCTCCGACGTCGATGAGGTCGGCTCCGTCACCGACGAGCTGACGGGCATGCGCGAGCGCGGCGTCGGGATCGGGCAGGCCGTCGCCGGAGAAGGAGTCGGCACAGAGATTGACGATCCCCATGAGGAGGGGACGCCGGGGAAATTCGATCGTTTTGCCGCGTGCAACCAGTTTCATAACGTGGCGTCAAGGCTTGCGATCCCGCCGTGAAATGTAAAGGGGAAATACCCCTGTGAAGCACCCGGAATCCGTTTCTGTTTATAAAGGGGAGGTTCTGTAATGATACCTGATATGACGATGCGAAGTGACGATGAGCTTCGCAAAAACTGGGGTTGGCTGCTGGCGCTCGGGCTGGCGCTGCTTGTACTGGGGCTGATCGCTCTGACGCTCTCTTTCGCCACGACGCTGGCGACGGTGCTCTTCCTGGGCATGCTGTTGCTGATTTCGGGGGGATTTGAGATTGGCAACGCGTTTCACCACCATGAGAAGAACGACTTCTGGCTGCACCTTTTCACCGGTATTCTCGACCTGATGGTGGGCGCGCTGCTGGTGGCCTTTCCGGGCGCGGGGGCAGCGAGCATCACGCTGGTGCTGGCGCTGCTCTTCCTGGTGGGCGGGCCGGTGCGCGCGATTGTGGCGGTGACGTCGCGACTGCCGAACTGGGGATGGGCGGTGGCGAGCGGCGTGATCGACCTCGTACTCGGTCTGCTGCTGCTCCTCTCGTGGCCGGCGTCGTCGCTCTGGCTGCTGGGGACGATCGTGGGCATCGCGCTGCTCTTCCGCGGGGTCTGGTGGGCGAGTTATGCGATCTCGCTCCATCGCCCGGTGACGTCGCTTCCGAAGGAGGGCGGAAGCAACGGGACGGATCTCTCTTCCGGGGCTACCGGACCGTCTGTGTAAACTTGCCGGGATTGAGGATGCCGAGGGGGTCTAGCGCGGTCTTGATGGCTGCGTGCACCTCCCGGCTTACGGGGGAGGCGGCGTCGGGCCACCAGCGCCCTTTGGCGATGCCGATGCCGTGCTCTCCGGTCACCGCGCCGCCCCAGGCGAGAACCTGGGCGAAGAGTTCGTCGAGCGCTTTGTCCACTTCGGCGCGCACGGCGGGGTTCTCATAATCCGCCGCCATGATGTTCGTATGGATATTGCCGTCTCCGGCATGGCCGAAGCAGGCGACGGGGAAACCGTACTTCTCCCGCAGGTAGGCGGCAAACTCGGCGAGGTCGACCAGTCGGCCCCGGGGGACGACGATGTCTTCGTTGAGCTTGGTAAGGCCGGTCGCCTTCAGGGATTGGGAGAAGCGACGGCGCAGCGTCCAAAGCGCCTCGCACTCCTCCTCCCCGAAGGCACGCTCGATATGCAGCGCTCCGAGGCCCTTGACGAGATTCACAAGGGCGTCGAGTTCGCCCCGGACGGAGGCTTCCTGTCCATCGAGGTCGATGAGCAGATGCCCCTCGCCTTCCGGAACGATGGCTGCACCGAAATATTCACGGGCGGAGCGCAGGGTAAAGGCATCCGCGATCTCCAGCGCCGCGGGAAGGTAGCCGGCGCCCAGCACGCGGTGCACGGCGTTGGCGGCTTCGGCAAAGGTGGCAAAGCTGGCGGAGATGGTGGCGCGGGCCGGCGGGAGCGGGATGAGCCGCAGGATGGCCTCGGTGACGATACCGAGCAGGCCTTCCGAACCGGTAAAGAGTCCGACGAGGTCAAAGCCGGTCTTGTTCTTGTGCGTGCGCCCGCCGGTCCGGAGGATGTCGCCATTGGGCATGACGACTTCCAGCCCGAGGACGTAGGAGCGGGTGACTCCGTATTTCAGGCAGCGCGGGCCTCCGGCGTTCGTGGAGATATTCCCGCCGATGGAGCACTCATTAAGACTGGCGGGGTCGGGCGGGTAGAAGAGCCCCTGCTGGCGCACGGCTTCCTGGAGCACGCCGGTAATCACGCCCGGCTCGACGACGGCGACGCCGTCCGCGGGGTGAATCTCGCGAATCCGGTTCATCCGCGCGAGGGAGAGCGCGACTCCTCCTTCCAGCGGGACGCAACCGCCGACGTAACCGACGCCCGCGCCGCGCGGGGTGACGGGAATCCGCCGCTCGGTGGCAAAGCGCATGAGCTGGCTGACCTGCCCGGTCGTCTCGGCAAACACGACGACCTCGGGGGTCCGTGCGGCGAACCATTTGTCCTTTGCGTGGATGGCCAGAGTTTCCGCGTCGTCCGCAACCACTGCGGGGCCGAGGAGGG
>JBEBWR010000162.1:0-7118 GCA_040392045.1 Chthoniobacter flavus
GGCGCGTCATTCTCCGCCGCTTCTTCCGGAGAAACGACCTTGAGCTTGTTGGTCACCGTGCGGTCCGGCAGCGTGATCTCCACCGTCACTTCATTCTGCGGCGCTTCGTCGTCGGATTCGTCCGGCGGATTGATCACCACATTCTCCTCGCCGAAGTTTCCGGCGAGCTGGTCTTTCAGCTCGGTGATCGTCGTCTCCTCCGTATCCGGGATCGAACCTTTCGTGCAGAACTTCTCAAACGCATCAAGGCTCGCATAGAGGCGAACCTCCTTGGCGACTTTTTCGTAAATCTTGGCAGCAAGCAGCGTGTCAGTGGTCGCCTGCGGGAGTACACGCTCCAGCAGCGCGAGGAATCGGGCTTCGTTGGAATTTTTGGACATAGGTAAAAAAAACGGAAATTTTTGGGGAGAGGGAGGTTGATCGGTTTTGGCGGAGGAGGCAAGTGGAAGACCGTGGAAGGCCGTTGTTTTTCGCCGGAAAATCGGCTTACAGTAGGGGATGTCAGATCTCTTTGCATCGTCAGCCCCGGACGCACGCCCGGAGCGGCAGGGGAGCGTCAAGCCCCCCTCTGCCGCCGCTCCCCTTGCGGCGAGAATGCGCCCCGAGTCGCTCGACGAAGTAGCTGGTCAGGAGCATATCCTCGGAGAAGGAAAGCTGCTGCGCCGCGCCATTGAGGCCGACCGCATCTCCTCCATTCTCCTTTACGGCCCTCCCGGCGTGGGAAAAACCAGCCTCGCGCAGGTCATCGCGCTGACCACCGAGTCGCGCTTCGAGCGGCTCAGCGGCGTCGAGAGTACGGTAGCCGACATCCGGCGCGTCGTCGCGAGCGCCAGCAACCGCATGCAGAACACCGGCGCGCGTACCATCCTTTTCGTCGACGAGATTCACCGCTTTAACAAAGCCCAGCAGGACGTCCTCCTTCCCGACGTGGAGAACGGCACGCTCCGGCTCATCGGCGCGACCACGCACAACCCCTTCTTTTACGTCAACAGCGCCCTCGTCTCCCGCTCTCAGATCTTCGAGCTGGAGCCGATCCTTCCCGAGCACCTCCGCGTCCTCATGCTCCGCGCGCTCGCCGACAAAGAGCGCGGCCTCGGCCAGCGCCCGACCCGGATCGACGACGACGCCCTCCAGCACCTCGCCGTCACCGCCGATGGCGACGCGCGCAAGTGCCTCAACGCCCTTGAAGTCGCGGTCATCACCACCGAGCCGGGAGCCGACGGCGTCATTCATATCACCCGCGCCGTCGCCGAGGAGAGCATCCAGCGCAAAGCCGTCGTCTACGACGCCGACGGCGATCAGCACTACGATACCATCTCCGCTTTTATCAAGAGCATGCGCGGAGGTGACCCTGATGCCGCGCTCTACTGGCTCGCCAAAATGATTCACGCCGGAGAAGACCCGCGCTTCATCGCCCGTCGCATCGTCATCTGCGCCAGCGAAGACGTCGGCCTCGCCGACTCGCAAGCGCTGCAAGTTGCCGTCGCCGCGCATCACGCCGTCGAGTTCATCGGCATGCCCGAAGGCCGCATCCCGCTCGCGCACGCCACCGTCTACGTCGCCACCGCCCCGAAGAGCAACCGCGCCTACGCCGGGATCGGCGCCGCCCTCTCCGACGTACGCAACGGCGTCACCCTGCCCGTGCCAAAGCACCTCCGCAGCACCGCCTACAAAGGCTCCGAATCACTCGGCCACGGCAAGGGCTACCAGTATGCCCACGACTCCGAGGAAGGCTACATCCCCCAGGCCTATCTCCCCGAAGGCAAGCGCTACTACGAGCCCACCGACCGCGGCATGGAAAAGCGCGTCAAAGAGCGCCTCGACTACTGGCGCTCCCTCTACGAAGCAGAGCAGGGGAAGAAGGGATAGTCCGCTAAGAAGATGTGAAGCCTATTGAACAAATCGCTGGGATTCCCTACGTTGTGTCTGTGAAGTTCTGAAACGCAATCAATGGCTAAAAGCAAGAAAGAGAGGAGGCAGCCGGTCACTCAGCGAATGATCGCAGAGGAGCTAGGGTATTCTCAGGAAACCGTGTCGCATATTCTGAGTAACGGCCCACGGAAAAGTCGTTACAGCGCCGAGACGCAGCAGCGCGTGATCGCATACGCGGAAAAGCTCGGTTACCGCCCACACCGAGGGGCCCAAGTCATGCGCAACGGGAAGAGTAACCTGATCGGGGTCCTCTGCTTTGGATGGCAGTATGAGATCGTCCTGCGGACCTCCGCGTTTCTTCCGCGTGCTCTCAGGGACTGTGGTTACCGCGTGCTGGTGCTCGACTTGGGTTGGGATGTGGACATGGAGGGGGGAGCAGTGGATCACCTGATTGATGCCAGGGTGGAGGGAATCATCGTGACGAGCATGAATGAGCGTTTCGGCAGAGCAGAGGTAGAAAAAATTCAGAGAGAGGGGATTCCTGTAATCACCCTTTCGGGCAGCGAGCATTTGGGGATTCCCGTGATCCATAGCGAAGTAAAAGGCGCTGTAGAGAAGCTCGTGCAGCACCTTGTAGCTCTGGGGCGCCGCCGGATTCTGTTGCTAACGAACCAATACGATGCGCGACCTCGGGAAGAACGCATCGCAGGCTTTACCACAGGTATGGAAGCGAGCGGAGGCGAGGTGCTCTTTATGGCTTCGGACGTGGAAACAGTGAAGAGATGGACAGAGCGCCCGGACAAGGCCGTGTCGGGAGCCGTGGTATCGCTGGTGGAAACTGATCAGGAGTATTTAATCGATAAAAGCATGCTGGCCTATAGCTATGCCCGCGAGCTTTTTGCCTCCGGCGTCCGACCTGACGCCATCATGTGTAGTAACGATATCTGGGCGCGCGGGGTCTTTTCTGCCGCGATTGAAGCTGGAGTATCGGTGCCGGAAGAGTTGGCGATTACCGGGATCGATGGGGATTCTTTTGGGGCGTTCCCTCCTTACTATCTCACCACGATCGTGAACGACGGGGAGCAGGAGTGCAAAGCTGCGGCGCGGATCATCTGCGAGATGATCAAGGGGAAGACACCACCGGAGAAGACGGTTTTTCCTTCCCAATTGCTCATCCGTCGCTCCTGCGGAGCGGCGGCCGGCATCGGGAAGGAGCACCTCTTGTAGTAGTTGGCTCCTACATTCCGTCGAGATTTAGTGAGGGAAGTCCCAAGGCCTCAGGTCGGTAGAACATCCGATATCGGATTTCATTGCGCCTCACCGCGCCGCCCCAGATGGCATGGGAGGGCGTCAGCTTCTCTCGCAGCCGATCCAGATCCGCTACCTTCTGCTGAAGGCCGCGAAGTTCCTCCGGTGATGCGCTCTCTTTTTTGATTTCCCTTCCCAGTGCGATGACGTCGCGGGTGGCCACCAGTTCGTCCAGCCCCGCCCGCAGGAATTCCACGCGATCGCGCGCTTCGCGATCAGTCTCTCCGATCATGGCGCTCGCTTCATCCAGTAGCCGATAAGCGGGCTGAAGCACGTCATCCGTGTAGAGATAGGGCATGGCCCAGCGGGGGCCGAGTATGAAGTTCAGTTTCGTCTTACCTTCGCGAATGAGTTGAGCATAACGTCCATTCTCCGTCGTTGTATTGGAATCGGAGTAAACCTCCGGGTAGTCAAATTCATCGGTTCGCGCCTGCCAGTAATCGAAGTAGGCGCGGATCTTCGGCGCGCCATTTCCGAATGCCGAAGTATACTCGTCAAGCAGTTGCTCTGTCGTCAGTCCCGGCTGGCTCATCATTCGTGCCCACAGATAGTAGTTCAAGCCTTGTGTGGCCCAGTAGCCCATGATGGAGTCGAGGTCGAACCCCATCATCTTCTTCTCCCAGCCGAAGTTCATGAACTTCTCCATGTCTTTTAGCGGCAGGTAGGGGGCGTTTGCAGCAAGATGCCCCCAGTTGGGGCGGAGATAGATGCCACGGGTCCCCGGTTGGTTGGCCCAGCCTTCCCAAAGGGCGAAGTCCCGATAGCCGCAGACGAGACCGATAATGGTTTTGGCCACAAGAGGGCGTTCTTCAGGCGGCGGCTTTTTGTAGGAGTAGTAGGCGTAGGTGGTTAACTTTACATCCGGGTTGATTTGCTGGAGGCGTTCGTGCAAACGATTCCAGAACATGACAAAGCGGGGTGTCAAATCGGCTCGCGAATTCCAGATATCATCGGGATTGAGATTCCGGGGGATATCCCAGGCACGGGTTTCAGGGCTAAGATCAAAGCCGCTCCCGTCGTTCGGACAGACGTTGTAGTACTCGGGCTTGCCCACCGCTTCATACTCCTTGGCGATTTGCTCAATCACCGCGGGATTCGCCAACCGCAGTTTGATCCGCTTGGGCATATCATACGGTGGATTGGTAATCCCGGGAGGCGGCTGGGCGAAGAGATCAGGATTCGTTTCTCCGTATCTTTCCCACCATTTGCCAAAGGCATGGCCGAAGGAGATCCTTCCGCGGGAGCCGGACTGATGGTTTTCCGCCCAGTCAATGGATTCCCGAGTCAGACGCTGATTCTCTTGTTCCGTATTCGAGGCGATAAGATAGGGGGTGGCTGTGGGGATGCGTACCCGCCGCTGAAGGAGCACAGGCTGGTAGGTGCGATCAATAGGAGGGATCGAAAATGAAGCCTGCTTTGGTACGTAGGTACCGAGATCGCCGGGCCAGAGCCATCGGACTCCGATCGTCCTCTCCAGCAGGTCATTGATCGCCCAGCGGGTTGGACGTGAGATGGGATCGGGAGATTCTGCGGGAGCGGTAGCGTCCGTGCCGAGAATATAGACGGCATTCCCTTTCGTAAGAATGCGATAACCTTCCGCCGGAAGGGCGGATTGGATGACGCCAGCGGCGGTAGCTTCAGGAGACGGCCCAATATAAACTCGTGAAACCGCGCTCGGGAGCGCGTCTGCCTCCGCTTGCGAAATGATCGGGATTGCGACACCCGTGGAGCGCTCAATCATCTGAGCGAAATAGTCCGCCTGCGCACGCAGGGACGGGGATGCATTTGCCGAGAGAATGAAGACCCCCACGGCTTCGCCATTTTCAACGAATGGGATCGGCTGCTGCGAATTAGGGGGAGCCACTGGAGAGGAGCCGGAGAGAGTCGCCTTCGGGGCGGGGGAAGAAGCAGAGCGTGGACGTTCTTGCGTTGGCTCCTTCCGAGCGATCGGGTCGCATGCGGAAAAGCTTATTAAAGAGCAGCCGACGAGAGTGGTAAAGGCTATCCGATGGGAAGAAAGATGAAGCATTATGAGGTCAAATGGGAAGCAGGAGAGGGGAGTGTGTTACTGCCGGGCTCTGCTGTAGGGATCGATTCCGTTCGCAAAGAAGAGATTACGATAAAATGCAGTCTTTCCATTGGCATCGCTGTATCCGTGAAATTTCCCGGTGAAGGGAGCTGCGTGGCCGTCGGCGTAAAGAAAGTTGGGAGTGCCGTCATGCCGGGCAGTGCCATAGGTCCAGCTTTCAAAGCGTGTCTTGGAGACGGTATAGAGGATTGAGGTCCCTCTGGCATCGCTCATCAGGAGGTATTGTGAGGCGTTCTGAAGCGTTTGTGTACGGATATAGGTGACGAATCCATAGCCGCTCTCCTCCTGCACACGATAGTTCAGATCAATATTGAGCGCGTAGCAGGTCGTGTTTTGGATGGAAAGACTCCTCTCGGCAGGGCACCCGAGGATGCTCCCTCGATAGTCGCCCACATTGACCGCCGGGAACCGGTAGTTCCCATAAGGTGCAAGCCGGGCAAAAATCGAGATGCGGCTGCTGGCCGGGTTGCCCCGATCCCGAGGGGCCTGATCAGGTGGCAGCTCCCCCCGGTTGTCGGCAGTATACGCGGCGATCGCGGCGCCCCATCCCCTGAGATTGCCCAGGCACGCAACGGCGAGTGAGCGTTCTCGCGCTTTTGAAAGTGCCGGTACGCCAAGGATCACGAGTACTGCAAGAATGGCAATGACCACGCAAAGCTCAATAAGCGAGAAGCCGCTTTTTAAGGGAGAGGGAGGCATATTGGAAGAATAGAGCTATCGTTTATCGCTAACGTTGCCGCTTTACAAAGTAGAAAAACCCGAAGACGGCAATCGCCGCTCCCGTCATCATCGCAGAAGAAGGCTCCGGGATCGAGATTACCCCCACGCCTGCCGATAACGAGGCCACTTGGGCTCCATAGCGAAACTCAGTGAGGCGGAAGACGGAGAAGTCCGGAAGATCGGTTTCAGAGAGGTTAATGGTGAAGCCGTTGCTCACGGGGGTATCTACCAGCGTCAGTGCGCCATTGGTGGAGAGGTTCCGATAGTAGAGATAGCCTGTAGAGTTCGCCATATCAGCCTCATTTTGCTGCACCACGAGGGTCAGCTCATACCAGTTGTTCGCCAGCAGGGTGACGGCCCCCTCCCCGGAGGAAGGGATATCGATCACGCTGCCTCCATGATAGAGCTGTAGCCGACCGACCGCGCCATCTGGAGCGGCTCCGAACCCTACGAGGTTGCGAAAGCTATTGCCCGCGCCACCATAGTCGCCAACCATCACGCGGACGCCGGAACTGGCGGAGCCGTAGAGGTTGATGACTGCGGAGAAGTAGATCGTATCTTCTGCGGTGAATGGTGTAGAGGGGGATACCGTGGGGCTATTAAGAGTGGATTTCGTCGTTGCATCGATGCCAATGCCTGCAACGACCGGCCCCGGAACGTAGGCCGACGGTTGGCCGGTGTGCGTGCGGGGCGCGACGCCGACCACACGGTTCCCATTGGCCACACTCGTCCACCCGGAGATCGTGGTGAGTGGATCGCCCTCATTTAAAGAGGTGAGATCAAAGCGCACGCGCTCATCGGTGAATGCAAACTCTGGCAGCGTTTGAGCGAGCGCTGCATGCGCGGTGAAGCAGGCGGCAGCGGCGAGGATCAATGCGGCCGTTCGAGCGGCAGGTAGAGAGGGTATTTTCATAGTTGTCACATCGTAGGGACTGTGGACGCAGTCTGCCGTCCGGGTTGAAGATTGTCAACGCGTTTTATAAGGAGGCGGACAGGCCGGAGGGTTTGTCCTAAAAAGAGGGGGAAGCGAGCGCTCGGGAACGTCAACAAGCGAAAAACGCGTTTGCTTCGGCGCGCTGGCGCTCGTAGCATGTCGCGTTTCACCCCATGCAGGTTCCGCGCCGAGTCT
>JBEBWR010000163.1:0-7112 GCA_040392045.1 Chthoniobacter flavus
GACGACCTCGACGACCTCTCCCGTACCGACCTGTGACCGGCTTTCCTCTCTATTCCTTTCTGCTCATCCCGCTGATCGCGGCAGCGCTCCAGCTCGTGCTGATGCGCTCGCCGCGTGCGCAGCGGGTCGTAAACCTCATCGCCATGAGCGCGCTGACCCTGGCCGGAGGGGCGCTTGTCGCGGTCGTGCGGAGCAGCGGACCGCTTACCCTCGACGTCGGCGGGTGGATCATGCCGGTCGGCATCCAGCTCCGCGCCGATATGCTTTCCGCGCTGATGCTGACCATCACGGGCCTCATCGGCTTCTGCGGAGCGATTCACGGCATGGCCGAAGTCCCCCGCCGCGATGAACGGCGGGGGTACCATCCGCTCTACCAGCTGCTCATCATGGGCGTTTGCGGCGCGTTCCTGACGAACGATCTCTTCAATCTCTACGTCTGGTTTGAGCTGATGCTCATGGCCTCCTTCATCCTGCTTGCTCTTGGAGGGAAAGCTCCGCAGGTCGAGGGAACGGTGAAATACGTCGTCCTCAACATCCTCTCCTCGCTCGTCTTTCTGCTGGGGATCGGCTTTGTCTATACCACGCTCGGCTCGCTGAATTTCACCGACATCGCCGCGCGGATGGCACAGATGGAAGGCGGGAGGACAGCGCTCCGGCTCGCGCTGGTCTTTCTCTTCGTCGCCTTTGCCGTGAAAGCGGGAATGTTCCCGCTCTACTCGTGGCTCCCGGCGTCGTACCACACCCCGCGCCATACGGTCTCCGCCGTCTACGCGGGGCTGCTGACGAAAGTCGGCGTCTACGCCCTGTTGCGGCTCTACGCCAATATCCCCGCCTCGCAGCAGGAGTTTCTGGTGCCGGTCGTCTGGTGCGCCTCGCTGGCGACCATGATCTTCGGCGTTTTCGGAGCCGCCAGCCAGTTCCATACCCGCCGCATCCTCTCCTTCCACATCATCAGCCAGATCGGCTACATGACCCTCGGCCTGGCCGTCGGCACGGTGGGGGCCATCGCCGCCGCGATCTTCTACATCATTCACCACATCCTCGTGAAGACGAACCTCTTCTTCGTCAGCTCCGCCATCGACCGTCTCGGCGGCGGCGAAGAGCTCAAGCGTGCCGGCGGGCTCTACCGCGCCGCGCCGTGGCTCGCCGCGCTTTTCCTCATCCCGGCGCTTTCGCTTGGCGGCATCCCGCCGCTCTCCGGCTTCTGGGCCAAGCTGGCGCTGATTCGCGAACTCTTCGCCACCAACGCCCCCGCCACGGCCTTCATCGCCCTCGGCGTCGGCCTGCTGACGCTCTACTCCATGACGAAAATCTGGGCCGAAGCCTTCTGGAAACCCCGTCCGCCCGAAGCCGGACCGCTTCGCCCGATCACCGCCGCGCATATTGTACCCATGGTTATCCTCGCGGTTGGCACCGTCGCGCTGAGCCTGTACCCTTCCTTCCTGATCGAACTCGCCACCACGGCGGCTTACCAGCTCGCCCCTCAGCCATGAAATCCTTCCTGCGGAACTTCCTGATCTTCCTGCGCTTCATCCCCATTTACCTCTGGGAAATGACCCGCTCGAACCTGCGGGTAGCCGCGGACGTCTTCCGGCCCCGTCCGCATTTCGCCCCCGGCTTTCTGGAGATCGACCTCCGGGGGTACAACCGCCTCCAGCGCTGGGGAGCCGTCTGCCTGATCTCAAACGCCCCCGGCAGCCTCTCTCTCGACATCAAGCCGGGCAGCGACCTGCTGGAGCTGCACGCCCTCTACATGCACGACCCCGAGGCCACGCGGCGGGAAATGACCGCGCTCGTGGAGAAAGCCTTCGGGAAACCCATTCTTCCCCATGATTCCTGAACCCATCCTGCTCATTTACGAAGGGATGCTCCTTCTCGCCATGGGCTTCTGTCTCGCGCGGATCGCCAAAGGGCCGCGCGCGTCGGACCGCATGGTCGCCGTGGACCAGCTCGCGCTGATTGTGGCGATGTTCCTCATTGCGCATGCCGTCCGCGTGGGCGAGCGGGCATTCCTAGACATCGTGCTCGTCTTCTCCATCGTCGCCTTCTTCGGGACCGTCGGGCTGGCGCGCTACCTGCAGGTCACCTCTGACGACTCCAACGATCAGGACAAGCCATGACTTCCGTTCTCGCCTCCATCGCCCTGCTCATCGGCGGCTTTTTCTCGCTCGTCGCCGCTTTCGGTGTCTTCCGGTTTCGCGATTTTTATACCCGCATCCACGCCGCGACGAAAGCCACCAGCTTCGGCGTCGGCTTCTCCGCTCTGGCCGCAGCCATCGCCTTCAACGAACCGGCGATCTGGGGCAAGACGGTACTGGTCATCATTTTTCTCTTTATCACCCTGCCGATCGGCGCCCACCTCCTCGGCCGCGCCGTGCGGAGCCGCGACAGCTCGCCCACGCCGAATCAGGACAAATAGCGCATCTGAAGCTTTCTATCCGCTTGCAGGAAAGGGCGGACGCTGCAACTTTAGGCCGTGTGATTGAGCCGGACCTTTTGCTGAATGCTTACGCGCAAGGCGTGTTCCCGATGGGGATGGAGAACGGCGAGATCGGCTGGTTCTCCCCCGATCCTCGCGGGATCATCCCGCTCGACGACTTTCACATCCCCCACGGCCTTGTCCGGCGGTTGAAGAAAAACCCCTTCGAAATCCGCATCAACACCGCCTTCCGGGAAGTCATGCGCGCCTGCGCCGAGCGGGACCAGACCTGGATCACCGAAGAGATCATCGACTCCTACGAGCGCCTCTTCCGCCTTGGCCATGCGCACACCGTGGAGGCATGGCAGGACGGGGAACTGGCCGGGGGACTCTACGGCGTCAGCCTCGGCGGCGCATTTTTCGGCGAGTCAATGTTTCACCGCCGCACGGACGCCTCCAAAGTCGCCCTCGTCGCGCTGGTCGGGCGGATGAAAGCCCGGGGATTCACCCTGCTTGACACCCAGTGGACCACCCCCCACCTCGAAACCTTCGGCGGACTGGAAATTTCCCGCCGTTCCTACCTCCAGAGATTGCGCAACGCCTTGCGGAAGGAGTGCCATTTTGCCTGAATCCATCCCACGGGAAAGGCTTTACCCCAAGGAGCGGGAGGTATAAGGTGCGCCGGTTTATGCGATTTCAAACCTTATGGGAAGCCCGTTGGATCTTCGCTGTCGAAGTGTTGATCACGGCGGGGCTTTACTGGCTCTCTCCGTGGCTCGCCATTGTCGGACTCCTCCTCATCCTCTACACTTTCTATTTCTTCCGCGACCCTGACCGCGAAGCGCCTGCCGATCCCGATGCCGTCATCGCCGCTGCGGACGGACTCGTCGCCGACATCACCGAGGTGGAGGAGAACCAGATCACCGGAACGCGGATGAAGCGTATCGGCATCTTCCTCTCCGTCTTTGACGTCCATACGAACCGCGCTCCCATCGACGGCGAAGTCGTCTATACCCAGCTTTACGCCGGCAAATTCCTCGACGCCCGGCACCCCGAGGCCACGAGCCTGAACGAGTACCGCGTCTGGGGATTCCGCAACGAGCGGACCACCATCGTCGTCCGGCAGATCACCGGCCTTATCGCGAGGCGCATCGTCGGCTGGTCCAAAGTGGGCGACCGGCTCAGGAAAGGCGAGCGCTTCGGCCTGATCCGCTTCGGGTCGCGTACGGAAGTCTACGTCCCCATGGACGCCGAGATCGTCGTGAAGACCGGCGATCGCGTTCAGGGCGGGGCCTCTGTCGTCGCCCGTCTTGCCAAGTCCTGATTCTCCCTGATTCTCCCTGATTCTCCGCCTTCCATGAGCAGCGAAAACGACGCCTTCCCGAAAATCTACCTCCTGCCGAACCTGATGACGGCAGGGAACCTCTTTTGCGGATTCGCTGCCACCCGGGAGATTCTCAAAGGGACACTGCTGCGCGAGGGGGGAGACGTGGCGGCGGGGAATTTTCACCTCGCCATCCTCTTCATCCTCGGAGCCTGTATCTTTGACCTCCTCGACGGGCGGCTCGCCCGGATGGGGGGGAACGAGAGCGAATTTGGTCGGGAGTTCGACTCCCTCGCCGACATCATCTCCTTCGGGATTGCCCCTGCGCTGCTCATTCACGCCATCGTCCTCAAGGATTTCTCCTACGGCTGGCTGATCAGCTTCTTCTACCTCCTGCTCGGAGCGATGCGGCTGGCGCGGTTTAACTGCATTGCCGCGAAGGGCGGGGGAGCGGATAAAGACTTTCGGGGGATTCCGATTCCCGCCGCAGCCGGAGTCATCGCTTCGGTCACTCTCTTCTGCCTCTGGCTGGAGTCGGGAGAGCGACAGCTCGGCGTATCGCGCTACATCCTGCTCGGGCTGATGATCTTCGTCTCCTTCATGATGTTCTCGCGCTTTCGCTATCCGAGCTTCAAGGCGCTGAACTGGAAGACCAAGAAATCGATCCCCGGCTTTGTCGTCATCCTTTTCCTGCTGGTGTTCACCGTCATGCATTATGAGTGGATGCCCGCCGTCCTGTTTATCAGCTACCTGCTCTACGGCTTCTTCCGGCCCTTCCTCTCCGGGCGCATCCGCGCCGGGCTGGGCGACGGGGAGGACGAAGAAGTGACGGAAGAGAAGGAATGAGCGACCTGAGCCAGCACGGCCTGATCAGTACCCTGCAACGGCTGGGCTCTCATGCCGGACTGGAGGCGGAACTCGCCGGGCGGACCCGGGAGCACCCCGTGGCGCTCATCCTGCCGTGTCACGCCGTTGACCTCGGGCGACCCGCCATCCGGCGCATCGCCCGCGAGCTGTCCGGCGCGCCGTTCCTCTCGGAAGTCGTCATTCCCGTAAATGGCATTACCGCCGGAGAGCGTAGCGGCGTCCGCAGCTTCTTCCGCGATCATCTCGCCCTGCCTCATCGCCTTCTCTGGTGCGACACCTCCGAAGATCAGCTGCCGCACCCCGCCTTTCGGGCAGGGAAGGGGAGCAACGTCTGGGCCTCCATCGGGCTGCTGGCGGAGGAAGAGCGCGTCGGCTCCGTCCTCATCGCCGACGCGGACGTCACCACCTTTCGCCGCGAGATGCTCGCGCGGCTCGCCTTTGCGCTGGTCGATCCGCGGCTTGGCTACGCCTTTGCCAAGAGCTACTATCCGAGAGTCAGTGACCGGATTTACGGTCGTGTCAGCCGCCTTTTCGCCGCGCCATTGCTGGAAGCGCTGGTGCGCACCGCGGGGCACCTCCCCATGCTCGACTACCTGCGCGCCTTCCGCTACCCCCTCGCGGGAGAGTGCGGCATGGCGCTGGAACTGGCGGCGGCGCTCCCGATGGAGAGCGGCTGGGGACTGGAGATCG
Source organism: Chthoniobacter flavus (assembly GCA_040392045.1). Taxonomy (GTDB): domain Bacteria; phylum Verrucomicrobiota; class Verrucomicrobiia; order Chthoniobacterales; family Chthoniobacteraceae; genus DATMFV01. Next base: position 5,301 of record JBEBWR010000163.1, read on the forward strand.
GGACGCTCTGCGAGCTGTTCCTTCAGGTCGATCCGCGCCTCATCTGTCAGGTGGACGCCGGGGTGCGCTACGATCACAAGCATCAGCCGCTCGGCGACGGCGCGCGCGGACTGGTGCGGATGTGCCGCGAAGTGGCGCAGACCCTGCTCGGCTACCTTGCCGCCGAGGGGATGAATCAGGAGCGCGGCTTCCGCGAAGCCCTGCTCTACAACTACCGCAGCGAAGGGGCCGAAGCCCTCCGGCGCACGGCAGCGCTCGCCGCGATCAACGGCCTGCCCCACGACGCCGCACAGGAAGCCGACGCGCTCGCCGCCTTTGAGGGAGTCCTCAAGGAACTCCTCGCCGCAGGCCCCGCCATCCACCGGCGCGGAAACCGCCTGCCCCCTTGGCGACAGCCGGACAAGCAGGCGCAAATGTGGCTTCATCGTACAATGATTGACTAAACGGCACAAAAACGAGACTAATATTAGTCATGCTTAATCGTGCCGTATTTTTCGCCGCCCTGATCGGGGCCATTGCCCCCGCCTCTTCCCTTCATGCAGCGGAGGAAAACACCGAGACCCGCTTTCTGGGGAATACGCGCCAGTTGATCTACGACGGCAAGCGCAGCGGCGAGGGCTATTTTTCATCCAACGACGCCCTGATGGTCTTCCAGAGCGAGCGCGAGGAAGGAAATCCCTTCTACCAGATCTATCTGCTCGATTTCTCCACCGGCGACAGCCGACGCCTCTCTCCCGGCATCGGGAAAACCACCTGCGGTTTCGTCCGCCCCGGCAACAAAGAGGTCCTCTTTGCTTCCACGCACCTCGACCCCAAGGCCGTCGAACAGCAGAAAGCCGAGCTGGAGTTCCGCGCCTCGGGCAAGGAGCGCCGGTATTCGTGGGATTACGACGCCACGATGGACATCTTCTCCGTCCCGGCGGAAGGCGGGGAGCCTAAACAGCTGACCACCGCTCCCGGCTACGACGCCGAAGGAGCCTACTCGCCCGACGGCAAGCAGATCGTCTTTTGCAGCCTGCGCGGCGCCTATCCGTTGGAGAACCTCTCCAAAGAGGATCGCCGACGCTACGAGATGGACCCCGCCTGGTTCGGCGAGATCTACATCATGGACGCCGACGGCAGCAATCAGCGCCGCCTCACCGATGCGCCCGGCTATGACGGCGGCCCGTTCTTCTCCCCCGACGGTCAGCGAATCGTCTGGCGACGCTTTGACAAAAGCGGCATGCACGCCGACGTCTACACGATGAAGACCGACGGCAGCGACGTTCAGCGCGTCACCGCCTTCCAGTCGATGTCGTGGGCTCCGTACTATCACCCTTCGCAGAAGTACATCATCTTTACTTCGAACAAGCTCGGCTTCACCAACTTCGAGCTTTATATCGTGGACGCCGAAGGCACCCGCGAACCCGTTCGTATTACCACCACCGACGGCTTCGACGGCCTCCCTGTCTTCTCCTCCGACGGCAAGCGACTCGCCTGGGCTACGAACCGCACGAGCGACAAGCAATCGCAGATCTTCATTGCCGACTGGAATCACGAGGCCGCCCTCCAGGCCCTCGAAGCCGCTCCGCTCCGCGCCACCTCCGCCAAGCCCGAATAACCCATGAAACGCCCTTCCCCGTTCCTTCTCGCTCCGCTCTTCTCGGCGCTCCTTCTCTCCCCGCTTTGCGCCCGCGACGCCGCTCCTTCCGCGGAAGCGGCGGCTCTACGCGAAGCCGTGGAGTACCTCGCTTCGCCCGAGCTTGAAGGTCGGATGACCGGTACGGAAGGCGCGCGCAAAGCCGCCGACTACCTCGCCGCCGAGCTGCAAAA
>JBEBWR010000164.1:0-6966 GCA_040392045.1 Chthoniobacter flavus
GCAAGCACGGCATGGAGATCACCGCCGACGCGGACGAAGCCGACGTGCTGATCGTGAACACCTGCGCCTTCATCGACACCGCGAAGGAGGAATCGATCGAAGCCATCCTCGAAGCCCATCAGGATCGCGGTATGCGCAAACGTGCCGGACAGCGGCTCATCGTCTCCGGCTGTATGGCCCAGCGCTTTTCCAAAGAGCTGGTCACCGAGATGCCCGAGGTGGACGCCTTCATCGGTCTCGATCAGGTGGAGGAAGCGGGAAGCATCATCGAGCAGATCCTGAACTCTCGCCCCAGCCCGCTCACCGAGGAAGGCTGGGAGCCGCTGAACCTCGTCACCCGCAAGCCGGTCTACATCCCCGACTACAACACTCCGCGCTTTCGCCTTACGCCGAAGCACTCCGCCTACACGAAGATCGCCGAGGGGTGCAATCACCCCTGCTCCTTCTGCGTGATTCCGCAGATGCGCGGGCGGCACCGGAGCCGCTCCATCGAGTCTGTCGTCACCGAGGTACGCGCGCTGGTCGCCGAAGGGGTCAAAGAGATCAACCTCATCAGTCAGGACACCACCTACTACGGCATGGACCAGTGGGAGGAAAAAGCGAATCCCCGCCAGCCGATCGACAGCACGCGCGGCATTACCCTTGTCCGCCTGCTGGATGAACTTCAGAAGATCGAGGGCGACTTCTGGATCCGCCTCCTCTACACCCACCCCGCTCACTGGAGCGACGAACTGATCGCTTGCATCGCAAGGAACGATAAAGTCTGCCGCTACATCGACATCCCGCTCCAGCATATTCACCCCGACATGCTCGTCACCATGCGGCGCGAGACCAGCGACGAGCACATCGTGAACCTCATCGCCCGCATCCGCGCCGGGATTCCCGACATCGCTATCCGGACCACCTTCATCGTCGGCTTCCCCGGCGAGACCGAGGAGCACTTCGAGCGCCTGCTGGAGTTCATCGAAGAGACCCGCTTTGAGCGGCTCGGCGTTTTCTCCTACTCACAGGAGGAAGGCTCCCGCGCCGCGAAGATGGAGAACCAGACGCCCGATGCCGTCAAGAAAGTGCGCTATGGCAAGGCCATGCGCCTCCAGAAGAAAATTGCCCGCGAAGTGGCCAAAAGCTTCGTCGGCAAAACGCTCCGTATCCTCGTGGAAAAGCCGTTCGTCGGCCGGACCATGGCGGACGCCCCGGACGTCGACTGTCAGGTTTACCTCACGAGCGAACTCCCCGTCGGCAGCTTCGTCGACGTCACCGTCGTCGCCACGCAGGAATACGATCTCATTGCCCAACCCGTCGGTCTGTCGTAGCTTTCCTTCCTCATGCTTCCGTGGTTTAACCAGAACTTCCCGCTCTACCTCGCGCCGATGGCGGGGGTCACGGACTACGTTTTCCGCCAGCTCTGCAAGGAACTGGGCGCGGACGTCATGGTCACGGAGTTTGTCTCCGCCGAGGGGATCTTCCGGAAGAATGAGCGGACGCTGGAATATCTGGAGTTTGAGGAGAGCGAGCGCCCGCTCGGAGTTCAGCTCTTTGGAGCCGAGCCGGACCACCTCGGGGAAGCCGCCCGGATGGTCATGGAGTGGGTCCGCCCGGACTTCATCGACATCAACTTCGGCTGCCCGGTGAACAAAGTCGTCTCGCGTAACGGCGGCTCCGCGCTGCTCAAGGACTGCCCGCTACTGGAGCGCGTCGCCACCGCCATCGTCAAAGCCGTCGCCCCCGCGCCGGTCACGGCCAAGATCCGCATCGGCTGGTCCCGCGACGACATCAACGCCACCACGACCGCGAAAATTCTGGAGAACGCCGGGATTCAGGCCATCGCCGTGCATGGACGGACAAAAGATCAGGGTTATTCCGGTCAGGCGAACTGGGACGTGATCGCCGAAGTTGCCCAAGCCGTCAGCATCCCCGTCATCGGCAATGGCGACATCCAGAGCCCTCACGACGTCGCCCGGCATCGGGCCAATACCGGCGTTGCCGGAGTGATGATCGGGCGCGGAGCCATGTCCGCCCCGTGGATCTTCCGCACCATCCGGCACTACCTCAACACCGGCGAACTTCTTCCCGACCCGCCGCTGGAGGATCAATGGGCGCTGATCCGGCGGCATTGTGCGCTGGCGATCCAAAAGCGCGGTGCGGAGCGGTCCGCCCTCCATTCCATGCGCTCCCGGCTGATGGCCTACTCGCGGGGAATGGCCGGAGCGCGGACACTGAGGAACCGCTTCGCCGCCATTGAAAGCCTCGCCCAGCTCGACGACCTCGCCGCCGAGCATATCGCGCAGGTCGCAGCGGGATTGCTCGAAGATCCGAGCCTGCGCGTCCCCGCCGCATGATCATTGAAAAAAATGTGTTTCACCGCGAAAAATCTATCCAACCCCACAGTAAGGCGCTAGAGTTACTCCTTCCCCCTCATAGTACCCCCGGATTGCCAAAAGCGCGCTCACCACGAACGCCGCCGGTTTGACATCCCCCGGGGGAACCCCATATATTTTCAAACACGGTTTTTTTCACAGGTGAGCACTCAAAGCAGCATTTTGGTTGGTTGCGCGAACAAAGTTGTCTGGATTCGTGTCGAAGGCAAAGGCTCGTTTCTCAACAGCGGCGGGGTCAAAGACTTCGCGCGGGAAATGATCCAGCGGGGGCACCGCGAGTTTGTCGTCGACCTGAAGAACTGCCCCGTCATGGACTCCACCTTTATGGGAACCCTCGCCGGGATCGCCCTGAAGCTGCGGGAGCTCGGGCAGGGCCACCTGCACGTCACCAATCTGAATGAGCGTAACGGCGACCTGCTGCGCAATCTAGGCCTCGACCAGCTTTTCTCCATCGACGTCTGCGGCCTCAAGAGCCTCGGCGAAGAAGAGCTTGCCCGATCGATTGACGCCACCGCCGCTTCCAGCGGAGATCGCACGGCGCAGGCGCGCACAATGATCGAAGCGCACGAAGCGCTGGTGGAAGCCTCCTCTGATAATCTTACGAAGTTCAAAGACGTCCTTGATTATCTCAAGCAGGATCTCAACCGACCCGAGTCAGAATAACTCTCCGGCCTTCCTCCCCTCTCCCTTGACCTTTTCCTACCCCACGGCATGAGCGGCTTTCTTTTCGGGTTGCTGGTGATCAGTTGGCTGGCCATGGGATGGGTCATCCGCCGTCAACACGAGAAGGGCGAAGAGCTGGAAAAAGCCTTCGAGAAGATCCAGCTCGAAGAGACGCGGATGTTCGACTTCCTGCACGAGTTGGGAAACGCCTTTTCCGCCAATATCAAGACGGATGAACTGCACCGGATCATTGTCGAAGCCGCCATGCAGGTCCTTGACGCGCACGGCGGCGCGCTCTACCTGACGAACCGGCAGAGCGCCGCGCTCGTCCCCTCCTTCATCTCCAAGGGGTGCCCCCCGCTGGTGGAGGTTCCACCCCATATCCTTGCGCAGGCGGAGACGAACCCGGTCGCGCTCCAGAGCTACCTGCGGCGGCAGACCGTCGAGTCGGGTCAGGGCGTCATCGGCTCGGTATGGCAGCAGCAGGAGGCCGTCATTCTCGGAGAGGACGATCCACGGCTTACCGGCCTGCGCGATGCCACCGACCACACCGGCTCGGCCATGATCGCCCCCCTCGCCTACGCAGGGCATCAGATCGGCGTCTTTGCGCTGGCCAACGGAGCCATGAGCCAGTCGTTCAACTCCAGCGATTTCGTCATCTTCAAGGCCATCGTCGAGCAGGCCGCCTTTGCCCTCTATAGCGCCAATATCTACTTTCAGGCGCATGAAAAGCGGCGGCTCGATCAGGATCTGCTCGTCGCGCAGGACATCCAGCGCATCCTCCTCCCCGCCACCGCTCCGCAGGTTAACGGATACGAGATTTGCGGGGTGAACATCCCCGCTTCGCATGTTTCGGGAGATTACTACGACTATATCACCGTCACCCCGAGCGTCACCGGTGTCGTCATCGCCGACGTCTCGGGCAAGGGCGTCCCGGCCTCGCTCATCATGGCGATGTGCCGCAGCGTCCTGCGCAGCACCGCCTCGGGCTTGACCTCCGCGGCGGATGCCCTTCACCGCGTGAACCGGCAGATCTACCCGGACATCAAGGAGGATATGTTTATCTCCATGGCCTACGCGCTGCTCGATCATGAGTCAAACCGGGTCACCCTCTGCCGCGCCGGACATGACGCGCCGCTCCATTATTCCGCCGCCACGCAGACCGTCTCAAAGATCAATCCGCCCGGAATGGCGCTGGGCATCGATAGCGGAAATGTCTTTGACCGCATCGCCCGCGACTTTACGATTACTCTGGAGGAGAACGACTGCCTGATCCTCTACACCGACGGCGTGACCGAAGCGCTCGACAGCCGGGGGATGGAGTTCGGGATGAAAAACATGATCCAGAGTATTCAGGCCAGCGCCGCCGGCGGCGCATCTGCGATCATTGCCCAGTTGACGGATGACCTCCGTGCCTTTATTGGAACGTACCCGCAGAACGACGACATCACTTTGATAGTTATTCGCAAGACATGAACAATCCAGAGGAAACCAGAGAGGAAACCACCGCCGAAACCGACAACACCGCCGCCGCTCCCGAGACCGTAGAAGGCTCCATCGAGGCGCTTCAGTCGGACATGGAGCGTTTCCGCGACCTTGCTCTGCGTACACAGGCTGACTTTGAAAACTACCGCAAGCGCTCCATCCGCGATCGCGAAGATGCGGTAAAATCCGCCACGGCCACGCTTATCGAGCGCATCCTGCCGGTCATCGACAACTTCGAGTTTGGCCTTCAGGCTGCCCGTAGCGAAGGAACCCAGGCGGTAATCGTCGGCTTTGAGATGATTTACAAGCAGCTCAATGACTTCCTTGCCGACAGCGGCGTGGAGGTGATCGACGCCGTGGGCAAGGAGTTTGACCATAACCTGCATGAAGCGCTCAAGCAGGAGGCCAGCGACACCGTCCCCGACGGGCATGTCGTCCTCCAGCTTCGCAAGGGCTACAAGTACAAGGATCGCCTCATTCGCCCGGCCAACGTGATCGTGTCCAAGGGTCCGGAGACCGCTGAATAAGAATGAAGCGATGCTACTACGAAATCCTTGAGGTTTCGAAAACGGCTACCGGCGACGAGATCAAGCGCTCCTATCGGAAGCTGGCCGTCAAATTTCACCCTGACAAAAACCCGGACGACCACACGGCGGAAGAAAAGTTCAAGGAGCTTGGCGAGGCCTATGACATCCTGATGGATGATCAGAAGCGCGCCGCCTACGACCGCATGGGGCACGCGGCCTTCGCGCAAGGCACCGCAGGCCCTCGTGGTGGCGGAGGCGGTGGCGGCGGGTTCCACGATCCCTTCGACATCTTCCGCGAAGTCTTCGGCGGCGGAGGCGGCTTCGAGCAGTTCTTTGGCGGTGGGGGCGGTCAGCGCAGCGATGGTCGCGCACGCGGCTCCGATCTGCGCTATGATCTGCAAATCCGTCTCGAAGAAGCGGCCACCGGCTGCGAGAAAGAGATCGAGATCAGCAAGCTCAACGCCTGCGACGCCTGCTCCGGCAGCGGCGCGGCGGCGGGATCAAAGGCCACCACCTGCGGCACCTGCCGCGGACGCGGTCAGGTCATCAGCTCGCGCGGCTTCTTTCAGGTCTCGCAGACCTGCCCGACCTGCCGGGGCACCGGTGAGACGATCACCAACCCGTGTCGCGAGTGCGGGGGGGAAGGTCGGAAGGAAGGCCGTTCCCGCATCAAGCTGAAGATTCCTGCCGGGATTGAGGACGGCTCGCGGATGCGCTCCTCGCGGAATGGCGAAGCGGGCGTGCGCGGCGGCGAACCGGGCGATCTCTACATCGTCATCCATATCAAGGAGCACGAAGTCTTCGAGCGCGAAGGGGCGAATCTCTACGCTGAAGTCCCGATCTCTTTCACCACGGCGGCGCTTGGCGGCGAAGTTACCGTGCCGACGCTGGACGGAAAGGCGAGCCTGAAAGTTCCCGCCGGTACCCAGAGCGGGACCACCTTCAAGCTGCGCGGCAAAGGCGTGCCTACCCTTCAGTCGAGCCATCGGGGCGATCTCCTCGTCCGCGTACTCGTCGAGGTGCCTACCAGGCTCAACGGCGACCAGCGCAAGAAGCTGGAGGAATTTTCCGCCCTTTGCGGAGAGGAAAATTCGCCCATCCACAAGAGCTTCTTTGAGAAAGCGCGGGAGTTTTTCCGCTGATAAAAATCTGGACGTGGCGGCGGGGGATCACCAAGCTGAAACCCTTCCGCCATGCACCGTTTTTATATTCCGCCTGTTTACTGGAATCCCGACGCCCTCGTCCTTAGCGACGCCGAAGCCCACCACGCCGTAGACGTTCTCCGGCTACAACCGGGGGACCGCGTCGTCGTCTTCAACGGTCAGGGGGCGGAGATCACCGCCGAAGTGACCGCGACGGCCAAGCGGAGCGTGAGCCTCAAGGCGGTGATGGCGCAGAAGTCGCCTCCCCTCACCTGTCGGATCACCCTCGGGCAGGCCATCCCCAAGGGGAAGAACATGGACCTCATCGTCCAGAAGGCCACCGAGTTGGGGGCAGCCGTCATCGCGCCCATCCGGAGCGAACGCACGGTCGTCCAGGTCGACGCGGCGGAGTCCGCCCGCAAGCAGGAGAAATGGCAGAGTGTCGTCGTCGAAGCCGCCAAACAGTGCGGGCAGAACTGGATGCCTCAGGTGCTCCAGCCTTCCTCGCTCAAAGACTTTCTGGAATCCGGGGAGCGCTACGACCTGATGCTGATCGCCTCGCTCCAGCCCGATGCGCTTCATCCCCGCGAAGTCTTTACAGAGGTAGAGACGGCGCTCGGGCGCAAGCCCGCCAGCGTGCTCGTGCTCGTCGGTCCTGAAGGCGACTTTACCCCTGCCGAGATCAATCTCGCGAAAGGGCACGGCTGCCGCCCGATCACGCTCGGGCCCATTGTCCTCCGTACGGAGACCGCCGCGCTTTACTGCCTGAGC
>JBEBWR010000165.1:0-6828 GCA_040392045.1 Chthoniobacter flavus
CGATCCGGCTGATTGATGGTATCGCCGATGCTACACGTCGCATGGTCGATACGGGGGAGTTCCCCAGCGAACAGGGCATCCCTTGGGCCGCCCCCGGAGGCCGCGCCTCCGCAGACGATCTCCCAAACCTCCGCGCCCGCCTCACCTCCCTCACCTCCCTCGCCTAGCGAGCGTTCCGCTGGACCGATTTCGCGCTGCCGCGCGGGTCGGGCGGAGCCCGACTCTTCGAGACAGTGCCACTGCGTGATCTTCTTCGCGTTGCCGCCATCAGCGAAGGGGCTGACTTTGGAAATCGTAGAGACACCCTTGTTCCCAAATGGAGTTTTGGGAACGAGGAGGTCTGACCCCGCCGCTGCGCCCCCCCTTCGCACCTTTGCGCGAGTCCCATTTTTCCGGGAGGCGAGAACCTCCTTGGCGGTGGTGTTCATTCGGCGTTACACTCCCGTGTATGGCGCGTTCGCACCTTCCAGCAGTTCGCGAAACGGTGCTGATTTTCCTTCTGATCACGGGATGCGCGACCGTTTGGCTCCTGCCGTGGTTTGCATGGGGGAGCTTTGAGCCGTGGGACGCTTCGCTGAAGCTTTACCCAGTGGCCATGCTGGTCCTCGGTTGTCTCTTTGCCCTTTTGAGTCGGCTTCCCGCGAGGAGGATTGTTCCAGCGGCATGGATTGCGGGAGTTCTGGGACAGAGCGTGGGGGCCTGCCTCATTCCCGGGGACCGCTCGTGGGTACCCTTCGGCCTGCTCGCGATCTCAGCGAGTAGCTGCCTCCTCTTGCCGGGAGCGCTCGCGGGGCTGGAGCTTTCGCGTACTCCTATCTATCCCATGAGTCATTTCCGAGGGGCTTTCAGCACACTCCTGCTGATTCTCTTTGTTTCCGCAACGATCCTCGTGGTCGTCCTCTGCGGTCTACTGATTTTTGCCGTGCTGGGCGGCGTGGGAACATCAGAAGCGCGCGGTCCGTCTCTTCGCTCGCTGATCTTTATAGCCAGCTATGCTCTTACAGTGATCGCCGCGCTCTATGCCTATAGCTCAAAGCTGCGCCTCTGGCCACTGATCGCGCTGATGATAGGGGGAGTGGCGGGAGTTATCGTACTCTTCGGCCCGCTCTGACCCTCCGGACCTCGTCCGGTTCTTCGCGCTGCCGCGCGGGGTCGCTAAGACGACCTCTTCGGAGCGGTGCGTGGGTATTTTACCCACGCCCCCCGAACTTCTTCACTGCACCGCCCTGCTAACCAGACGTGCAGCCACCAACCGCTGGCCTTCGGCCAGCCGGAACCCCACGCAGTGGGTTAGTTCAGATCGCCGAGCTTCACTGCGCCGGGCTTGAGGTTGACAAGGTCGTTGATCTTCACGGGCAGGCCGGTTTTCATCGATTCGTTCGCGGCGATGCCGATGATGGCCGAGGCCACGCCCTGCTCGGGGCCGGCGGAGCGCTCAAACGGATCAGCCGGAGGCTCGGGCATGAAGATCTGCTGCTGGATGAGCAGGTCGCCGCCGCCGTGCCCGCCGACGGGCTTGGGAATGTCGATGAAGTAGGCGGGCTCATGGAGCGGCAGCACCTTGAGGCGGCGCACCGAGCCTTCCTGCTCTTTGGCCAGCTCTTCGTTCGACTGACCGGAGATGATGTGCGCGCGGTGCATCTCTTCGTACTCAATCCGGCCTTTGTCGCCGGAGATGCTGGCGCGGAAGCCTTCTTCGGGGCAGTAGGCGTTCAGGCTGTAGTTGAACATGATGCCGTTCCGGTAGCGGACGATGACGGACATGGAGTCCTCGATGTCGATGCCTTCACGGAAGATGTTCCGGTCGCGGATGTAGCCGGTCTCTTCCTCGGCGTTGAGGTAGAGGCCTTTGGTCCCGGCGGTTTCGTTGAGGTCGAAGTAGTAGGGGTCCTTCTCCTTGTCGGCGTGGAGGTAGCGGTCGTAGGTGGTAAGCGCTTCGTCGCCGCGCGCGAGGGCGTTCTCCTTACCGTAGAAGACGAGGTCGCCGATGCAGTAGACGGTCTCGGGGATGCTGTTGATCCACCAGTTGATGAGGTCGAAGTGGTGCGTCGATTTATGCACGAGGAGGCCGCCGGATTTGTCCTTCTCGCTGTGCCAGCGGCGGAAGTAGTCCGCGCCGTGAATGGTGTTGAGCATGTACTCCATCTTCACGTGCTTGACGTTGCCGATGGCGCCGCTCTCGATCAGCTCGCGCACTTTGGTGACTCCCGGGCTCCACCGGACGTTGAAGGTGACGCGCACCTTGCCGTTCGTCCGGTCGACGGCGTCGAAAATCGCGCGGCACTTTTCCGCGTCTACGGTGATCGGCTTTTCGCAGACGACTTCGCACCCCTTGTTGAGCGCGCGGATGATGTACTCGTGGTGAAGCGCGTCGGTGGTGCAGACGATGACGGCGTCGGGCTTTGTCTCGTCGATCATCCGCTCGAAGTCGTCGGGATGATAGGTCTTGATTTCACCGGTAAAGCCGTAGCTCTCCGCAAGGCGCTTGCGGTGGTAGTCCATCCGCACCTGACTCAGATCGCAGAGAGCGGCGAGTTCACAGTGATCGGCGTAATCCCGGATGATGGGATCAATAAACATCGGGATACGGCCACCCGTTCCGACGGCTACAAAGCGTTTCTTCTTCTGGGACATAAAAGAGTGTTAAGGCTGCCTGCGACGCGGAATGGGTCGGCACGGGGACAGAAAATCCGGCTTCGCCATCGTCCACGACGATGATGGCGTAATCATGGTGGCTAACACGTGGCAGTTCAAGATTTATACGAAAAAAAGCCTGCGCTGGGGATCACGCAGGCTTTTTTGAGAAAAAAATCTCCGATCAGTGCATTTCCGCACCAACGCGGCCGATGCCGCCCCGGTAGTAGTTGAACTGCACGTTCGGATGATCCGCGAGCAGCGACATGGGGACGGAACTGTCCGCGAGGCCCTTGGAGATCATGAGCGCGGTGAGGCGCTGGCCGAAGGGGTTGTCGTGATTGCCCGCCTGCCAGATGGAGACGCGCTCGGCTTTCCAGGTCTCTTTCGGCCCGACGGTGGAGGCGCGCATGGGGACGGTGGAGACGTCGCCGCCGCCGGAGGTGCGGGCGTTCTGGATGATGGTGACGGGGTGGAGATCGACGAGGCGGGTGCCGAGCGCACGGTACTCTTCGGGCGTGGGAGGAGCGTCGGCGTATTTGCCTTCGCGGCGTACGGGGTCGTTGAAGGCCCAATGCTTTACTTCGCCCTGTCCGCCCTGCATGACGGCGCAGCGGATGGAGTCGAAGCTGCAGCTGTAGGCGTCGAGGTCGCCGGAGGGGTAGTGGATGTTCTCCGGGGCGAGGCGTTTGTCGGCGTCGATGTAGTTAAAGCAGAGGTCGTCGTTCGCTTTGGCGAAGGAGAGCGGGTGCGTGGCGGGGACGGTCTTGCCGTCTTCGATCCACTCGTCCATGCCCCAGAAGTGCGCGCCGAGCTTGCGAAGGTCGAGGCCGAGGGAGTTGACCATACGGGCGACGAGACGGAGTTGCTCGGTGGGCCCGATGGGGCCGCAGATGCCGACGGGGTTATCGGGGGTGGACTGCTTCCACGCTTCGATGTACTCCAGCGCTTCGGCGCAGTAAAACTCCTCCAGCGTGTCGTAGAAGACGACTTTGAAGCCGGGGCGGGAGAGGTCGCGCAGCCCTTTTTCGTCGAGCTTTGCGGCGTCGCGCAGGATTTCGGGGTCGAGGGTGGTGTAGTCCCACCAGTCGGGGGCGAGTTTGCTGAGAGGGCGTGCCATGGGTAATCGGATGTTTTGGGGTTTGGTCTTTGACGAATGCCGCTACCGGGCGGCGGAAATGAGGCGACCGCCGAGCAGGTCGGCCAGCGGGTTGAAGTCAGGAGCGCAGAAGCCAAGGTGATTATGCCGCTGGAAGCCTTCCGCGAAGGGGAATTTCCCGGACATTGCGCCCATTTCGGCGCAGAGGCGCTCCATTTCTTCGAGGTAGGCGTCCATCCCCTGGCTGGCATCGAGCCACTCCTTTTGCGTGCGGTGGCAGGAGAGCAACTCGCGCTTTTTGGCGATAACGCTTTCAATGTCAACGTAGAGGTCCGGCTCGACGAGTCGCCCGAGGTTGTTCCGGATGCCGTGAGGCATGGCGTGGTAGAGCGCCACGGGCTTGTTGAAGATCGGGCGGACGGGATCGGTGACGTAGTTGGTCATCCCCCGCGAGAAGGCGGCCATGACGGTAAGGCGGCAGACGCCTTCGTGGTCCTCCATGTAGTCCGCCGGGGCGTGGGTGAAAATGATGTCAGGGGCGATCTCGCGGATGACGGCGGAGGTTTTTGCCAGCGAGGAGGCGTCGTAGAAAACGCCAAGGTCGTCAAAGAGAGCATCGTGGTACTCCGCTCCGGCGAGCTTTGCAGACTCGGCGGCTTCGGCACGGCGCAGGCGGATGATCTCTTCGCGCGGGTATTGCTGCGTACCGAGGTAGCCGTTGCAGAGGTTCCAGAAGTGGACCGTGCACCCGGCTTCCTTCAGGAGGAGCAGGGTACCCGCGATGGTAAATTCGATATCGTCAGGATGGGCAACAGCAGCGAGGACGTTCATAGCGCGGGAAATGACGAACTATGATCATTTTTCATCGAAATGATCAAGCCATCTTTTCCACACGGATCACCCGCTTGAATGACGACATCACGCGGCAGCTGCGAAGCTCACCCATCAGCCCCTCCAAAAAACACCGCTCCGAAGAGTCGGGCTACGCCCGACCCGCGCGGCAGCGCGAAGAAAGTCCAGACGAAGTCTGGTTAATGAACCCAGCGGCCGTCGGATTTGGCGGGGACGGGGAGTTCGTGGGTCAGGTATTGGGTGCGGCCGGTGAGGCCCCACATTTTGACGCCGGTGGCGGCGCGCCACTTCCGGCTCATGCTGGAGCCGGTGTGGCAGCCCCAGCTTTTCACGAAGGCGTCGCGGGTGAAGATGCCGCGATTGATTTTGCTCAGCTCGTCTTCGTGCAGCCAGACCTTCGAGGCGCTGTCGATCGTGTTTGAGTAGTCAAACATGAAGCAGGCTTTATTTGAATGCCCGAAGTACTCGAAGTTTGCGATCTTCACATTGTGGCGCGGGCGACCGGCGTTCATGTAGTTGATCAGCTCTTTCGTCGTGGAGAAGAACTTGAGGTTCACCCCGTAGGCGTCGCGCACGGAAGTAATCGTACTGATAAGCTCCTTGCCTTCCTGCGCGGCGCGGGTTTTGTACGCCGGGAGGTAGACAAACCAGGTAATCTGACGGCCCTGCACGCCCTGATCCCGTAGCTGCTGAATCCGAATCCGCGAGGCGCGGATGAAGTTGAGCCACCAGATGTCGTGCGGCGGGTTTTTGAAGCGTTCCCACTTCAAAAGCGTGACGCCGCCGCTGACAATGAGGTACTCGCGGTCAATCGCTCCGGGCGGTACCGACTGGGCATGAACGGTTTTCCCGAAAAGCAGCAGGCAGAGGAGGAGGACGAGCAGGCGTGGATTCATGGTTACTTACGAACGGTTTGAGGTCATGACCCAGTCGGGAATGGTTTCCCCCCGGGTCAAATCATCAAGGGTCTGTCGGGCGCGGATCACGGTAGTCTCTCCGTCATGAACGAGCACTTCTGCCGGGGTGGGCCGGGAGTTGTAGTTGCTCGCCATGGTAAAGCCGTAGGCTCCGGCGCTCATCAGGGCGATGAGGTCGCCCGGCTTGAGCGGCGGAAGCTCGCGGTCCTGAGCGAAGAAATCGCCGCTTTCGCACACGGGGCCTACAATATCATACTTCTGCGGAAGCGCACCCGCCTTTGCCTGCTCCAGCGGGACGATCTCGTGGTAGCTCTCGTAGAGGGCGGGACGGATGAGGTCGTTCATCCCCGCGTCGACGATGGCGAACTGCTTGCTGCCGCCCTGCTTGAGTCGCAGGACGCGGGTGATGAGCACGCCGGAGTTGCCCACCATGTAGCGGCCCGGCTCAAAGATGACTTTCAGCCCGAGCCGTCGGAGGGTTGGCAGGAGGGCTTCGGCGTAGGAGGCGATGGTGAGGCGGTTCGCCTCCTTTTCCTGCTGCCACCAACCGGGGCTGCCGGATTCCAGCGCGGGGTCGTAGACGATGCCGATGCCGCCGCCTACGGAGAAGTATTCGATCTGGTAGCGTGCTTTGAGCTGCTCCACGAGCGGGGCCATCTTCTCGACGGCTTCGGCGAAGGGACCGGTACGGGTGATCTGCGAGCCGATATGCATCTGTACGCCCCGGATGGTGATACCCGGAAGCTTCGACGCCTGCTCGTAGACGGCGAGGATGCGGTCGTAGGCAATGCCGAACTTGTTCTCGCTCTTGCCGGTGGAGATGTACTTGTGCGTGTCGGCGTCGACGTCGGGGTTCACCCGCAGGGAGATCGGCGCGGATTTCCCGAGGCGGGTGGCAATTTCACTGAGTTGGAGCAGTTCGCTCTCGCTCTCGACGTTGAAGGCGAGGATGCCCGCTTCGATGGCGTAGGCGATCTCCTCGTCGGTCTTGCCGACGCCCGCGAAGGTGCAGCGGTCGGCGCGGCCTCCGGCTTTGAGCACGCGGTGCAGTTCGCCTGCGGAGACGATGTCAAACCCGGAGCCTTCCGCTCCGAGGAGGGCGAGGATACCGATATTCGAGTTTGCCTTGACGGCGTAGCAGATGAGATGCGGGATGTCGATGAACGCTTCGGAGAGCCGGCGATAGTGATCAACGATCGTACCGGTGGAGTAAACGTAGGCGGGGGTGCCGATCTGGTCCGCGATCCGGACAAGATCCGCTCCCTCGCAATGAAGTCGGCCATGCTGATACTCGAAGGAATGCATCGCGACTTTTGTAGCCCGATT
>JBEBWR010000166.1:0-6824 GCA_040392045.1 Chthoniobacter flavus
GGCTTTCTTCCCGGGGCGACTCATAGCTCGCGGGATGACTTCGCTTGGCTCGTCGGACTCCAGTTCGGCGAGAACCGGAAGAAGAACGACTGGTCCGTCTTTTTGAATTACCGGGAGGTCGGGCTTGCGGCGGTGGACCCAAACATCAATGAAGGCACATGGGGCGCGAGTCGTACGAACCTGCGCGGGTTCCGGGGCGGCATCGCTTATAACTTTACGGATTTTACGGTCGCCTCAGTCACCTACATGCAGGCGGACCGGATTCGCAAGGACCTTTACGGAGGGGAAGCTACGGGCGGGGCCAGAGTGGCCGACCTTCATTTGTCCCAGATCCTGCAATTCGACCTGAACGTAAAGTTTTAGCTCCGGATTCTGCGTTTTCCGAAACCCCAGAGCAAACCGCCCGCTCCGACGAGTAGCCAGACGGCGGAGGGCTCGGGAATCGCAGCGGCGGAGAGGGTGACGTCATTGAATTGCAGCCATTCCACGTCGTAGAGATATTTCTGATAGCCAAAGCCTTCGAGAAGGAGTTCGCTCCCTCCGGCGGCGTAGCTCAGGAGGGAATAGTCGGAGAAGAGGCCATCGAAGACAACGGTGTCGATGCCTGCGTCGCCGTAGATCCAGTCGTTCTGCCCGCGCAGGATGATATGGTCATCTCCTTCGGCTCCGTGGATCACGTTGTCGTCGCCCACGCGGCCCAGCAGGGTATCGCTGGTGGCTCCGCCCCAGATGGGCATCCCGGCGATTTGCGTGGCAATGCCTTCACCGCTTGCGCTCCAGGTGATTTGGAAAAAGGTGTTGTCCCCGCTTTCGCGAAAGAGGTTGTAGTGCGCCTGATCGCCTCGCCCATAGGCGGGGAGGACGTGGAGCGTTTCAGTGAGAAAGCCGGTGCTTTTGGTCCAACCGGTGGGGAGGACGGCCTGATCGAAATAGTCGTCCAGCTCGGCGTCAGTCGGCGCGCCGCTGGCTCCCATGATATAGGTATTCCCCCACTGGTCGGTGATGAAGTAGCGCTTGATGGCAGTCGCTCCGGGGACGTTGCCTTCAGTAGCCCAGAAGATCATCTCCTGATTCTTCTCGTTGGAGCTGAACTTGATAGTGTGGTCCGGCGGGGTGATGATGACCGAGGCGGAGCGGTAGGGATTGGCAGGGAAGGGGAGCTCGGAGTAGTCGCCCCACATGGCGCTCTGAATCTGCGCGATGAATTTCCATGTATAGGGAACGTCGTTGGCATCCGCGCCGATCTCTGCGATGACGACCTCGCCGGATGGCTTGCCGGGGCTGCTCATGGTATTCTCGGCGTTGAACTCCGGATTGCGCGGGGAGTTTTTCAGATAGCCCTCGGGAGGGCCAAAGGTTTCCCATTCATCGGACTCAATCGGGTTGGAGCCATAGTCGAGATAGACGCGCATGTAGCCCCGGTAGTCGTTGTCGCTGGCGTCGGTGGTATCCGCAATCTCATATCCCGCCTGTACGTTCCCTCCGGCGGCGAGGGACAGCAGGAAGAGGAGGCGGGCGCAAGTGAATAGCGACGATTTCATGCGGCCTATCGGATAGAACTCCTCCCGCATTTTGCACGCTGTTCTCCATGAATCGGGCTGAATATTTTCCGAACCGGGCCTCAGGGAGCGCTTGCAGGCTTTTACGACGGCGACGGGCAGGTTACGCTCTCGGCCATGTCGCTGCTGCTCTCTGCCGATCTTCAGGATCGCCACCGGCTTTTCTGGCGGCTCCAGTTTGCGGGCTGGGGCGGCGTGCTGGTCCTTTCGCTGAGCACGATCGCTTATCTGCCGATGGAGGAAGCGGGGACTCTGGCGGTGCTCCGGACGCTCTTCGGGCTCGCGGTGACTTCCCTTATCCTGAGGCCGCTTTTCCGGCGGGCGCGCCGGAAGACGCCTCTGATCAGCGTTCCGCGAGTGACCGTTTTGGTGATCCTCTGCGCTGCGCTCGGCGTGGCCGACGGCTTGTTCATCCACTGGGTTGATATCCTTCAGGATCGCTCGTTGGAGGAACTGCCTCTTTTTTCGTTCACCGTACAGGTTCGCGCGGTTGTGTACGCTTTCTGGAGTGTGCTCTACTTCGGCATTCATCTCTGGCTGGATGCGCAGGAGGCGCAGATCAGGGCGGCGCGCAGCGAGGCGGCGCAGCGTGCGGGGGAGCTTCAGATGCTCCGCTCGCAGGTGAATCCGCACTTTCTCTTCAATGCGCTCAACTCCATCCTCGCCTCCACGGACGATCCCGCTGCGGCGCGGAAGATCACTCTCGCGCTTTCGGATTACCTCCGTTTCTCGCTCCAGCAGCGGAGCGATACCGGCCGCCTCGGCGAAGAGCTGGCGGCGCTGGAGAGCTACCTCTGTGTGGAGAAGATGCGTTTTGAGGAGGAGCTCGAGTATGTAGTGCAGACCGAACCGGCGGCGCTGGATGCGATCGTTCCCGTGGCGCTGGTCCAGCCGCTGCTGGAGAACGCGATCAAGTACGGGCAGTGCTCCACGCAGCGTCCGGTGAAGATCGCTATCCGCACCGCGATCGCCGACGGTATCCTGACGCTCGCGGTCAGCAACTCGGGCGAGTGGATCGCTCCGGGCGGTCAGGGCTCCACGGGGATCGGGCTTTCCAATCTTCGTCGCCGTCTGGAGCTTCTCTATGGCAATGCCGCTTCATGTGTCCATGAGTGCGGCGCGGGCGGGGTGACGGCGCTTATCCATGTTCCTTTTACCAGTTAACGGTTTATGCCTGCCCCTCTGAGAATCTTATTGGTGGACGACGAACGTCTGGCACGAAAATGGTTGGCGTCGCTGTTGCAGGCGCATCCCGACGTGAGCATCGTAGGAGAGGCGGCCACTGTCCCGGAAGCAGCCCGACTGGCGAATGCCTTGACGCCGGATCTGATCTTCCTCGATATCCAGATGCCGCCGGAGAACGGCTTTGATCTCCTGCCTCACCTGCAATCGCAGCCCCGGATTGTTTTTGTCACTGCGCACGATTCCTTTGCGGTGCGGGCCTTTGAAGCGCATGCGCTCGACTACCTGCTCAAGCCGGTGCGCCCGGAGCGGCTGGCCGATACGCTTGGGAGGGTGCGCAGTCTTGAAATGCTCCCTTCCATCGTTCCCCCGGAGCCGCCGTCGCCCGCCGTGCCCGAGCGTCTGATGCCGGACGACCTTATTCCGCTCCGCGACGGCAGGCTGCTCCGGATGATCCGTGTGCGGGAGATCGTATTCATCGAAGCGGAGGGAGCATATACGAAAATCCGGATCGCCGATCAGCCTCCGATGATTCTGCTGCGCCGCCTGAGGGAATGGGAAGCGTTGCTGCCGACGCCGCCGTTTGTGCGGATTGGGCGCTCAATCATGCTCAATCTCGCGCGGGTCCGCGCTATCCGCAGCCCGAACCGCGACGAGACACAAGTGGATCTTTGTGGTTCGGAGACACTGCATCTCGGTCGTCTTCCGGCTCTGCGATTACGGAAGGTCATGCAGGAACTCGGAGACCGCGCCGCCGGGTTTTGAAGCTGCGGTTGATGCCTTTTTTGCAGCGGCGGCATCCCTTCCCGGAAGTCACGGGAATGTAACAAACCGAGCATTGAAATGCTCAGATCGAAGCAGGCTAATAGTCGCATGCAAGCCGAAGAGCGCCAGTCGAAGCTGGAAACCCGATACCAGTTCCATTCGATGATCGGACACGGGGGAGCCGGGGAAGTCTTTGCCGCATGGGATGGTCATTTGAAGCGAACGGTGGCCATCAAGCGGATGAAGACGCAGGGGATTACCGACAACGTACTGGATGATTTCTGGCAGGAAGCCATGCGTCTTGCCGCGATCCGACATTCCAACATTGTTACTGTTTACGACCTGGGGTTGGATGATCATGTTCCCTATATCGTCATGGAACTCGTTCAGGGAGAAACGGTGGAGGACTATGTTGCCAAGAATCTCTTTTCGGTTGCCGAATTTGGCGAGCTTGCCCGTCAATCTCTGGATGGCTTGATCGCAGCGCATCACGCAGGTTTGATCCATCGGGATCTCAAGCCATCGAATATCATGCTTTCGAGGCTGCCGAGCGGCGCGTTTCAGGTGAAGATTCTCGACTTCGGCATGGCCAAGTTTGTCGCCACTCCGGCCGCGCAGACGATGAATATCGATGGCAGTATTACCGGATCGATTCACTATATCTCTCCGGAGCAACTCAATCGGCAGGTTGTGGATGTCCGCAGCGATTTGTATTCGCTGGGCTGTGTCTTCTACTTTGCGCTCTCGGGACATGAGCCTTTCAATGGAGAGAATACTCCCGAGGTGCTCACTGCGCACCTGTCGCACAACGTCGTCTCGCTGGAGCTGTATCGTCCGGATCTGCCTCCGATTCTTTGCCAGTGGGTGATGGCGCTCATTAACCTCCAGCCGGAGCATCGTTACCAAAGTGCGATGCAGGCATTGGTCGCCCTCAATGGCATTCTGGTATCGACGCATTCAGTGGCGATCCCCGTGACTTCCACGACGACGATCATCACGCCGCCCGTCGCTCCGCCCGGCGTTGACGCCCCTATTGAAACGGTCGCGCAGCAGCAACCGACCGCCCCTGAGGCAGCGCCGGAGCCGGTCCAGCCGGTCGCTGCTTATCCGGCACCGGATCAGTCGTCTTCGCCGTGGGGAAAGCGGCTGATGGCGGGAACGCTCGTGCTTCTTATCCTCATCGGGGCGGGGCTGCTATGGTTTCAGGCGGAGGATCGCTTCTTCGGATCAGCCTCGTCACAGGTCATAGCCCCCGTAGCGTCTCCGTCACCTGTGACGCCTCCTCCGCCCGCGAGTCCGCTGCCCACCCCGGCAGACGCTGCGGAATTGCCGGAGGTCGCTAAAGCCGGGGAACTGGCGGTCGTCGGAGCCCAGGCTTCGGAATCCGTTGCGGCCGGACTCGGGGAAGCTGTGGAAACGAAGGTGGAGAGTCCGGGCGAGATCCCCGCCACAGAGTCTGTTCCTTCCGAGCCGGAGCTACCGGCCGTCGCCGTACCCGCCGCAACGTCGGAGCCTTCTCCTGTCGCTGCTGCGCCGCCTCCTCCTGCTCCGGTTCCTCTGCCTCCGCCGGTAACGGTGCCGGCAAAAGTGGTCTTTCGTGTTCACGGCTCCAATACCATTGGCGCTCAGTTGCTGCCCGCCCTCATGGAGGAGGTCCTGAGAATGGAGGGAGCGACCGATGTCCAACGCAAACCCGGGGATTCCTCCGAGGAGATGAGTATTGAGGCCACGCTGCCCGGCGAAGAAGGCCCCATTGCGATCGAAATCGCAGCCCACGGCTCAACGACCGCATTTGACGGTCTGCTGAGCGGCGTGTGCGACCTGGGCATGGCCTCGCGTCAGGTGAAAGCAGAGGAAGTTACCGCCATTGCAGCCGCCAATCTGGGAGACCTTCGCTTGCCTGCGTATGAACACGTTCTTGGCTTGGACGGGATCGCGATTCTGGTGAACAGGAATAATAGCATTCGCAGCCTGACGAAGCAGGAGATTGCGAAGATCTTCACGGGTGAAATCGCCGATTGGTCGGAGGTAGGCGGTCAGCCGGGAGCGATTCACCTTTATGCGCGTGATGAGAAATCCGGCACTTTTGATACTTTCAAATCATTAGTGTTGGGGAAGGCCGGGCTGCGTGGGGACGCGAAACGCTATGAAGACAGCAATGAACTCTCGGACGCGGTCTCAAGCGACCCGTACGGTATCGGATTTGTGGGTCTGCCTTTCGTTCGTAATACGAAAGCCCTCGCGGTCTCCGATGTCGGTGCATCTCCGTTGATCGCCACCCGGTTCACCGTAGCCACCGAAGACTACCTGCTCTCTCGCCGCTTGTTTCTCTATACACCCGCCAATTCCGACAACATCTGGGCGAGGAAGCTGGTCGATTTCGCGCTTAGCGATGAAGGGCAGGCAATCGTCGAGAAGCTTGGATTCATCAGGCAGACTCCGGAGCTGCAGCAGGTGGCTGCTCCGCCGGAGGCTCCCGACGCGTACGGTGCTGCGATCAAAGATGCGGAGCGCCTCAGCTTGAACCTGCGCTTCCGGCCCAGCAGTCTGGAGCTCGACAACAAGGCGCTTCGCGATCTGGATCGCATCACCAACCTGCTCGCCCAGAAGCGTTATCAGGGCAGAAGCCTGCTCCTGCTTGGCTTTACCGACAATCTCGGGTCCTCCCCGGTGAACCTGCGGCTCTCCAAGGAGCGTGCGCAAATGATTGCCCAGGAGTTTGCCGCCCGCGGCATCCCGGTAGCGACGGTGACCGGATTTGGCGCGGTATTACCGGTCGCCTCCAATGAGACGGAGGCCGGTCGCGACAAGAACCGCCGCGTGGAGGTCTGGCTGAAATAGGGCCTGTTAACATTACGACTCAAATCGGCGTAAAAGCGCTTTTATCCTCATTTCTCGTGACGTTGACAGGTTCTGGTCGGACGCGTCGGAGGCGCGGATCATTTCAATCCGGCGAGCAACCGCCTGGTGGCAAAGACATGATTGACCAGATACCAGAGGGTGCATTTTCCCAGCTTGCCGGGCTCATAGAAAAGGTGGCTCCGGTTCGGATGGACTCCTTGCAGCGTTTCCCTCAGATCCGGGTTGATCCCTTGAATCAGAGCGCCATGCCATCCCGGCATCTCCGGGGAATCAATCTGAGCGTTCCAGGCGTCCAGCCATAGCCGGAGGCCGACGTCGCGGAAAGTGGCTATCCCCGTTTTCTCCGCAAGCCAGAGCAGCCCGTTGGCTGCGTCGGGAGACCATCCGTTAGCCTCTGTCAGATCCGACGGGGACATTTCGCCGGTGCAGTACGGTATGGCGCTCCGATAGTAGTAG
>JBEBWR010000167.1:0-6818 GCA_040392045.1 Chthoniobacter flavus
AATCGCAAGGGCGGCGCTGCGGAGAAGAAAGCCGAGTAACCAGAGGATCAGCCAAATTTTCCGAAATCGCCGGTGGACTCTGTTCCATCGGCGATTTCGTAGTTTTCAGAAGCGACGCGATCTGATTAGCTATCACGTGATTATGTCTATCGACCTTTTTGATCTTAGCGGAGAAGTGGCCGTCGTCATCGGAGCCACGGGCGTACTGGGTGGAGCGATTGCCGAGGGCCTCGCCGCCGCCGGAGCGCGAGTTGCCGTCCTCGGGCGCAACGCCGAGCGGGGCAACGCCTGTGTGCAGCGGATTGAAGCCGCGACGGAAGCGGGGCGGGCGCAGTTCTTTACGGCCGACGCCTC
Source organism: Chthoniobacter flavus (assembly GCA_040392045.1). GTDB lineage: Bacteria > Verrucomicrobiota > Verrucomicrobiia > Chthoniobacterales > Chthoniobacteraceae > DATMFV01. Next base: position 355 of record JBEBWR010000167.1, read on the forward strand.
CAGCCGCGAGAGCCTTGAGGCGGCCCGCACGGCCATTGAGAGCGCGTTCGGTCCCGCGAGCATCCTTGTGAACGCCGCAGGCGGCAACGATCCGCGCGTCACCGTCGTGGGCGACCGCACGTTTGAATCGATCGAGACCGCTGACTGGAACGCCGCATTTGACCTCAACCTGGTGGGCGGCGCGCTACTGCCGTGTCAGGTCTTCGGTCCCGCCATGGTGAAGGCCGGAAACGGGAGCATCATCAACATCGCCAGCGTCTCGGCGCACCTGCCGCTCTCGCGCGTGGTCGCCTACTCGTCCGCCAAAGCGGCGGTGCTCAACCTCACCCAGTTCCTCTCGCGGGAATGGGCAGCTCGCGGCGTGCGCGTCAACAGCATCACCCCCGGTTTCTTCCCCGCCGAGCAGAACAAAAAGCTGCTCTTTAACGACGACGGTACGCCCACCGAGCGCGGCCAGTCGATCCTCGGGCACACGCCCGCCGCCCGCCTCGGCGAAGCGCACGAGCTGATTGGCGCGGCTATCTTCCTCGCCAGCCGGAAGGCCAGCAGCTTTGTGACCGGTACGGACATCCGCGTGGACGGCGGCTTCCTCTCGCAGACGATCTGATCCCCCGCGCTTCCTTCGGCCCACTATGGATCTCATCCTCGCCTTCGATATCGGGACCTCCTCGCTCCGTACCTCTCTCTTCACTGCCGGAGGGGATCGTCTGGAGCAGACCACCGCTCAGGAAACCTACCCGCTGCGCACCGCGACGGACGGCACCGCCGAGCTCGACCCCGCGCACCTTCGCGCCGCCGCTCGCGCCTGCCTGCGCTCTACGCTGGCGAAGCTGCGGGAGGAGAAGCCGTTGCGAAAGGCGAAGATCGTCGGGATCGGCGCGTCGTGCTTCTGGCATAGCTTTGTCGGCGTGGGGAAGGGGAATGCCCCGGTCACCCCGGTCATCACATGGGCCGACTCCCGCTGCGTGGAAGATGCCGCGCAGATGCGCCGTGATTTCAAGGAGCGCGATATTCACGCCCTGACGGGCTGCATGGTGCGCGCCTCCTTCTGGCCCGCCAAGCTACGCTGGCTGCGACGGACGCAACCGGCGGTATTCCGTAAAGTGACCCGATGGCTCTCGCCCATTGAGTGGCTCCAGCGTGAGCTATGCGGCGAAGCGAACTGCGCCTACGGTATGGCAACCGGTACGGGCCTTTTCAACCCGACCCGTCTGAAGTGGGAGCCGAAGCTGCTGGAGTATTGCGGCGTGAGCGCCGATCAACTGGGCCGCCTGAGCGAAGAGCCGACAACACTGCTCCCCGAGTGGGCGGCGGAGTTTCCCGAGCTGGCGGATGTCCCGTGGTTTCCGGGGATTGGCGATGGCGCGGCGAGCAACCTCGGTTCCGGCGCAACGCGTCCGGGGCTGGCGGCGATCAATGTCGGCACGAGCGCCGCGCTGCGTGTCATGACCAGGGGGAAAAAGGCGCGCGCTCCATTTGGCCTCTTCTGCTACCGCGTGGACGCCGAGCGTTTCCTTGTCGGCGGTGCCGTGAGCAACGCGGGGAATCTCCGCGCATGGTGCGTACGGGAGCTGGCGCTTCCGGATGATAACGCCGTCATCGAGCGCGAGCTGGAGGCCCGTCCGCTACCGGAGCATGGACTGACCATCCTGCCGTTCTGGACCGCCGAGCGCGCCCCGACCTGGCGCGACGACCTTCAGGGGACCATCGTCGGCCTCTCTCAGAGCACCACCGCGCTCGACCTGCTACAGGCCACCACCGAGGCGGTCTACTACCGCATTGCGCGGATCGCCGAGATGGTAGCGAAGCACGAAGGAGCCACGCCGAAGTTTATCGTCTCCGGCGGGATTCAGAAATCCCCGGCCTCCATCAGCCGCTTTGCCAATGTCCTGAACGCTCCGCTCTACCCGAATGACGAGCCGGAAGCCTCCATCCGCGGGGCCGCCGTCTACGTCGCCGGGAAGCTGGGCCGGAAGGTCGCCCCGTTCAAGGGCGGTAAACCCGTCCGACCCAAAGCAAAAATCGCCGATGTCTACCGCGCCGAACGCGCCCGCCAGCTGAAGCTGGAGACACTGATCAGCGGAGAGTAATTACAACCCCTCAAGCGGAAGCTGCGGCAGCCCCATCGTGCGGGGACGCATCGGGACGCGTCGCCGGTCTTCATAACCCGTGACGCGCTGGCTCCAGATCACATGACGCGGAGCCAGCTCTTCGCGCAACGCCTCCAGCTCGGCGGAGAGCTTGGCAAAAGCGATGCGATCGGCTTCCGGTGATGCTTTGTTGATCTCCCGGCTCATGGCGATGGCGTCCCGGGTCAGCGCCAGCTCGCGCAAACCGTCCCGGAGAAAATCGACGCGTGCGGCAGCTTCGGCATCGCCTCCGCCAATGGCGGCCTTGGCTTCATCCAGCAGCGCATAGGCGGGCTGGAGCACGTCGTCGCCGTAGAGGTAGGGAAGCACGAGGCGTGGTCCGAGGACAAAGCTATCCTGCGTCTTGCCTTCCTTGAGCAACTGCATGTAGCGCCCCTTTTTCGCCTCCTCGTCGTCGCTGGCGTAGGTATCGGCATAGGCATACTCTTTTGTCAGGCGCTGCCAGTAGGCGAAGTAGGCCCTGATCTGCGGCGCCCCCTGTCCGAAGGCCGAGGTGTATTCGTCGATCAGCTGATCCGCCGTCATCTCCGGGTGGGTCATCATCCGCGCCCACGTGTAGTAGATCAGCCCCTGCGTTGACCAGAAGCCGACGAGTGAGTCGAGGTCAAAGCCCTGCATCCGTTCGCCCCACGCGAAGCGCATGTACGACGCCGTCTCCTCCACCGGCAGGTAGGGAGCATTCGCGCCGATGTGACCCCAGTTCGGGCGCAGCACCATCCCCACGGTGCCTTCCTGTCGCGACCATCCCTCCCAGAGCGCGTAATCTTTGTAACCCGGGACGATGCCAAGCACGGCTTTCGCCGTCAAGGGACGCTCCGCTGTCGGGGGCGTCTTGTAGGAGTGATAGGCGTAGGTGGAGAGCTTCACATCGGGGTTGATCTCCCGGAGGCGCTCGTAGAGGAGGTTCCAGAATTTCACGTAGCGCCCTGTCAGATTGGCGCGCGCCTTCCAGATGTCGTCTTTCTTCTGGCCCTGAGGGATGTCCCATGCCAGCGTCTCCGGGCTGAGATCAAAGCCCGCGCCGTCGTTCGGACAGACATTGTAATACTCCGGCTTACCCGCCTCCTCGTACTCTCTGGCGATCTGTTCGATCACGGCGGGATTGGAAAGGCGGAGCTTTATCCACCCGGGCTTGTTCCAGAGCGGCTGCGTTACTCCCTCCGGCGGCAGGGCGAAGTAGTCGGGATGCTGCGCGGAGTAGCGCTCCCACCAATGCCCAAACGCATGGCCAAAGACCACTCGTGAGCGCTGGCCCTGCTGATGATTCTCCGCCCATGTCGCGGCTTCCCGGCGCAAGCGGAGGTCGGTTTCCGCATCACCGGAGAGAATCGGAGAGGTCGATTTCACGGAGATCCGGATTCGCCGCTGTTCCAGCCGGGGCTGCGCCGTGAGGTCCATTGCGGGGATGACCAGCTCCCGCGCTTTGGGAACGTACGTCCCGAGCTTCCCGGGCCAGAGCCAGCGCACGCCGAGTTGACGCTCCAGCAGATGATTGAGCGCCCACCGCGTCGGCTTGGAGACAATCTGTAGCTCGTCCTCCGGTCGCGCCTCATCCCGGCCCACGATATAGAGCGCGTTCCCTCGGGTCACGATGCGGTAGCCTTCCTCGGGCAGCCCCTCCGGAGTAATCCCGAGCGCCGCCGCTTCCGCACAAGGGCCGAGGTAAATGCGGGCAACCTCCGCGGGGAGGCCGGTCGCCGCGCCGCTCTCGGCAAGGATCGGAATCTCCGCGGAGGTTGCCTGCCGGACCGTCTCCACGAAATCCAGCGCGATCTGGTGCAGATCGCTATCCACCGCATCGCCGAGAATGATCACGCTCGCCGCTTTTTCCTCCTTTACCAGCGCGACCGGTAGCGCTTTTGCGGGATCGCTGGCCGTTGCCGCCGGGGGCGTCCGCTCGCAGGCGGTAAACGCGGCCAGCGGCAGGGAGAGGGAAGCGATCAGGCCGATACGAAGCAAACGGGGAGAGATAGACAAGGGGCGGATAGGCATTTTGGGCGGAAAAGTGGGATTGCTAACACGTTATAGCTTTCGTGTTTGCCCGGCGTCAAGGGTGAAAGGCGGGCGCGGGAATTACAGCGCGACAATCTCCCAGCCAATGGGGCAGCCTTCCTTGAGCGTCAGCCATGCCCACGAGGGCGGGGCCGCCTTGGAGAGGCCCCCGGCGCTACCGGGATTGAAGCACTCCGTCTCCCCGATCCGTTCCCGCAGGGGGAGATGGGTGTGGCCGTGGAAAAGGAGGTTAATACCCTCGGGGGGTACGGGCGGTCGGGCATGGATCAGCCGGATCGTGAAGCCCTGGCGGTCGAAATCGATGGTCCACGGCCAAGTGGCGTGCGTATCGCGATTGCCCCGGACGATGTAGAGTGGCTTGCTCAGCGCGCGGAGCGGGGCGAGCGTTTCGGGGAGGCAGACATCGCCGAGGTGCCAGATTTCGTCCGCCGTTTGCAGCGCGTCGAGCAGGGCGGAGGGGAGGTGGTCGTGGGTATCGGCGATGACGGCAATCCTCATAAAGAATGGTCATCCACCAGATATCGGGGAAGGTTTCAAGTCAAGTGCACACCCCGTTTTACGACGTAATCAGGGAGTTGCCGAAGTCCTGATCGGGGGAGGCCCGTAGCGAAATTCTTTATGTTTAACCCGACCGCCTGCGTAGCTGATCCAACCGCCTGCGCCGAGCGCTCCGAGCGCGGCGAGCAGGGTCGCCACCACGAGCCAGCGGGCCGTCTTCGGCAGAAAGGGCGGGAGCGCCAGCGCCGTCACCCCCAGCGAGGCCACGGCGTAGAAGATCCACTGGAGCGATTCTCCCCGGGCGCGGTGCTCCTTGAGCCAGTTCACCCCATCGTCATCGTTGATCGATCCGGTCAACCCATAGACCCCGTCGTAGGAACTCTTGCCGTAGTGGACTACGGGCCAGATCGTCAGCGCGGCGATGACAACGACGAAAAGCGCCGTCACTTCGGCCTGACGATTGCGGAGGCAGAGGGCGACGATCAGCGCGATCACCCCCATCGCCAGTCCGTAGACGGGGAGGGGATGCAGCAGGGTGTGGATATACTCGTGCTGCCGCAGGGCGAGCTGGAGCGTCTCCCAAAAAGTGAGCGGAGCGGCGCTGTCCATGAGGCAAAGAGGCTACGCGCCGCCGAGCTTCAGGATGCGGGCCGCTTCCTTTTTGGTCAGCGGCATCACCGAGAGGCGCGATTGACGGATCAGCGCGATCTCGTCGAGCGCCGAATCTTCTTTGATGGTCTCCAGTGTCACCGGCGTGGGGAGCGGTTTCTCCGGTTTCAGATCCACGCAGACCCACGAGCCGCTCTCCGCCGTCGGGTCGGGGTAGGCCTCGCGGGTCACGGTGGCGACACCGACGATCTCCTTGCCCACCACGCTGTGGTAGAAGAACACGCGGTCGCCCTTGCGCATGGCGTTGAGATTGTTGCGCGCCTGAAAATTTCGGACGCCGGTCCACGCCGTCCCGCCATCCCGGACGAAGTCGTCCCACGAATAAGCGGTGGGTTCCTGTTTCACGAGCCAGTCACTCATCACCCCGCAAAGGTGCCTGTTTCCTGCGTCCGAGACAATCCCGAAGCGGTCGACAGGGAAAAAATGTCGAAAATCGGTTTCACCTACTGAAACGCATTGCCAATCGCCGCAGGATTTTCCAACCTCCTTTCACTTTGAAAACGACCGACCGCATTCCGCAGAACCCGCTCCGAGAAGGACTCACCTCCCGTCGCCTTCCGCAGCCATGTACCGTCGTCATCTTTGGAGCTTCCGGCGATCTCACGTTTCGCAAGCTCATTCCCGCGCTCTACAACATTGCCGACGACGGCGATCTCCCCGTCGGGCTGACGGTCGTCGGTTTTGCCCGCCGGGAGAAAACGCATGAAGGCTTCCGGGGAGAACTCGAAGCCGCCGCGCGCAAATTTTCCCGCCAGCCGGTGCAGGACGCCGTATGGAACGCCTTTGCCGAGTCGATTTTCTACCACCAGAGCGAGTTCGGCGATGAAGAGGGCTTCAAGTCGCTGGCCAAGCGGCTCGACGAGATCGACGCCGAGCGCGCCACGCGCGGGAACCGCCTCTTCTACCTTGCCGTCGCCCCGGACCAGTTCGGGCTGATCCTTGAGCAGCTCAAGAAAGTCGGGCTCAACAAAGCCAAGCCCGGCAGTTGGGCGCGCGTCGTCGTGGAGAAGCCCTTCGGCGTCGACCTTCCCAGCGCGGAAGCGCTCAACGAAGAGGTCAGCCACACCTTCCCCGAAAGCGACACTTACCGGATCGACCACTTCCTCGGCAAGGAGACCGCGCAGAACATCATGG
>JBEBWR010000168.1:0-6815 GCA_040392045.1 Chthoniobacter flavus
GAAAGAGGTACTCAAACCCCGCGATCAGCCAACTGATCCCGGCGGCGATATACCATGGGCGGGCGGAGAGATCCTTGAGATGACCATACCATGCGATGGTCATGAAGAGGTTGGAGACGACCAGCAACAGCGGGCAGAGAAGGAAGGGTTTCATCGCGATCAGACGATCTTCCGCTGCTCATAGCGCCCCCTCCCCTGTGGCGTCAATCCCGGCTTATGCCTTTTTTTTCTTTTCCACGTCGACAAAGCCGAGGCTGCGGAAGGCGACCGGCGAGGTGCCGGTTGCTTTCCGGATACAGCGCGCAAAGTAGTTGGCATCCTCCCAGCCGCAGGCGCGGGCGACTTCCGCGATGGGCAGGTCGGAGTTTCGCAGCAGGTTCATGGCGTTCTGGGTACGCCAGCGCAGGAGGTAGTTTGACGGCGAAAGCCCGAAAGCCGCGTGAAATTTCCGAGAGAAGACGGAGCGGTGGAGACGAAGCTCGGCGGCGATCTGCTCGATACCGTAGTGCGGGTCGGCCCAATGCTCCTGGATTGAGCGGACGGCAGACTCTTTGAAAGAGTCGAGCGCGTCGAGACGGCGGGAGGGGCCGAGTCGACGCTTGCGCCGGGTCGCTTCCGTCGATGGTCTGGCTTTTTCCGCCGCTTTGCTGAGGAGCTCAAAAGCAAGCGCCCCGGCGCGCAGCTCACCCGTCAAGGTGACGTCGCGGAGGTAGACCGCCAGCTTTTCAAACAGGGGCACAGGAGGCGGTCCGGCGTAGTAGGCGCAGCTGTTGGTAAACCGGAAACCTTCGACAATCGTACGCGAAAGATCGCCGTCAAGGGTCAGCCATCGGTACTCCCATGCCGGGCCGGTGGACGGAGGCGTAATGTCGTGAATATCGCCCGGAAAATAGAAAGCGATCATCCCCGGAGTGAGCTTAAACGGCTCCCCTTTCAGGTGGATGACACCCGTGCCTTTTACCGACCAGAAAAGCTGCACAAAATGCTTAATCATCGTCCGGTCGATTTCGCCGGGCCGAAGGCGATAATGCCCTATACTTCGAACTCCCAGCGTGACGGAGGGGTCCGGATTCTTCATGGGGCGGAACAGAAGCTTGCGATAAAAAGTGGTCACATTAGTCCTGATGGAAATCACCGATTTCCTCTTACAAAAGGGGGCGGAAAGCAATAACTTTTCAGGAGTTTTATTGCTCTATGATTGCCTCTTCCAATAATTTCAAAACCTCCTCTTCGTCGCGCGGCCCCAAGGTCGTGATGATCGGCGCGGGAAGCGCCTTCTTCGGTCGCCAGACCATCTGCGCGATGGTCAGCCGTCCCTCGCTGCGCAATGGAACGCTTGCGCTGGCCGATACCGACGAGACCAAGCTGCGCTGGATGCACTCCATCGCCAAGCGCTCGATTGCGGCGACCGGGGTATCGCTAACGGTGGAAGCATCCACCGACTATCGGGAACTTCTCAAAGGAGCCGATTTCGTGATCCTCGCTTTTGCAGTGGAGGGGGTGAAGCTGCGTGAGGTAGACGCGGAGATCAGCACGCGGCACGGGATGATCATGTGCTCGGCGGACACGGTCGGCCCCGGCGGGATCATGCGGACACTGCGTGAAGTCCCCCGGCAGACGGAGATCCTCAATGAAGTGCGGCGCGTCTGTCCTCAGGCGTGGGTGATCAACTGGGTGAACCCGACTGCGGCGATGGGCATCGCGATGATGCGCCATTTCCCCGATCTCAAAACCCTTGCCATTTGCGACGGACCGCACAATCCGCGTTTTGACAACAATCTGATCATCAAGGCGGGCCTGGCCGATTCGCCCGAGGAGATCACCGACGCGCTACGCAGCCGTGTGCAGATCCGCAGCACGGGGGTGAACCATTTCAACTGGCTGATCGAGATGCGGCATAACGGCGAGGATGTTACGCCGAGGATCTTTGAGAAGCTGCGCGAGGATAGTCAGGAGCAGCATGTCGCGGCCTCCGAGGATACCAAGAAGGCTCTGGCAAATCGCATCGCCTATCAGATCGCAACCACAATTGGCTACGCGCCGATGTGCGTCTGGCATACTCAGGAGTACCTCCCTTACTTTCAAGGGCATGACGTCTCGAAGGAGGACGCCATCACGATTGGCAAGTGGCGCATTGATGTGCGCGAGCGCTGGATGAACGAATGTTGGGCAGACATGCAGGCCATCGCAGATGGTTCCCGACCGATTGACGATTTCCTCCAAAAAACCGCGCGGGATCATGCCACCGACATTATCGAAAACATGTGGGCGGGCCTGCGGAAGTATTTCTATATCAATACCCTGAACCGGGGCGCGGTCAGCAACATGCCTGACGACGCCTACCTTGAGTTGCTCTCGGCGGTCAACATGAGCGAGGTTCTGCCGCTGCCGTTCGGCGAGATTCCCCGCCCGCTCTCGGGGTATATCCATCGCGTTCTGGATGAGCATGAACTGGCCGTGGAAGCCGCCACGAACTTCTCGCGCAAGACGCTGCTCCAGGCGTTTCTGGCCAGCATGGTCTCCGTCAGCATTCCTGACGCCGAGAACTGCATGAATGACTTGCTGGAGGCCCATAGCGCCTACCTTCCCGACGCATGGCAGTGCGAAGCGCGGCAGCCTGCGGAACTAACCGTCTGAAACCAAACGCAGATTTCTAGACCTGAATCGATCCATCCTCCCATGAAAAAAACCCTACTGCATTCCTCAGTTGTGGGCGCCATGTCGCTTGTCCTCGGGCTGGCCTCGGCATCCGGAGCCATTATTACAAGCATTAGCGCCGCCCCTCCCTCGGCGGAGCAGAGCCTGATTCGCGCAGCCGTCCCGGAGGGCACCGAGGGCAATGCCTACATGATGCGCTACTATAATAACTATAGCAGCGGCGCCAACCGGCATCGGGAGATCGGGCAGTCATTTATTGTCCCCGGGACCGATCCGGTCGCCATCGACGGATTCGTGCTACGGATTGATGATAACCGCGATTTCAGTAGTATCACCGTCGCCAAAAACTTCACGTTTTCCATCTACAAGGCCGCTTCGAACGGCATTCCGGAGGGAGACGCGATCTATGTGTCCACAGGACTCCTGCCTGAAACGCTGACAAACCGCCACTATATCACCTTCCAGCTCGACGAGACGGTCGTACTGGAGGATGGCGGGCGCTACTGTTTCCAGATCGGGTATACGACCTCCAGCGGCGCGTCGCAGTTATCCTTTGCGGCTTCCGGCGACGATATCTATACTGAGGGACGGAGCTTCTATTACTCCAATAGCAACTCCAGCGACCCCGCCAGCATGATCTATACGTCAGCACAGCGCGATATCGATTTCGCGGTTCTCTACACCCCCGTTCCGGAAGGAAAAACGGCGGGGCTGATGATCATGTCCATTGCGGCATTGGGGATTTATCGCGGGATCGGAAACCGGCTGACCGGGAGGGCGAAATAGTGCGGGTCCAGATACTGGCTTGCCTGCTGGTGACCTTCGGGGCATGGGACGGCGCTGCCGCGACCGGTGTATCGCTTGTGGAAGACGGGAAGGCGGTGGGAGTGATCGTATTGTCGGAGAAGGCGAATCCTCTGGTGGAAGACGCGGCGCGGGTTTTTGTCCGTACCGTGGAGCGCTCTACCGGGGCGGCGATTCCGATCATTCCCGAAGCGGAGCTCGGCAAGCTGGAAGCGGGAAAATCGCGTTTGTTCCTCGGTCCCTGTCAGGCGAATCTGGCAAAAGGGCTTGATCCCGCAGCGCTGGAGGAAGACTCCTGGCGGCGGGTGACCTCGGAGAACGGGATTCATCTCATCGGTGCCGAGCAGGTGACGTCGCGCACCAGCCCTGATGGCCGACCGTATGCGTGGATCTCCCGACCGACACTCTGGGCGTTGAACCGCATTCTGGAGGAGCAGCTACAGGTCCGCTGGCTCTGGCCGGGCGATCTGGGAACGGTGATCCCGCAGCATCGCAGCCTTGCGATACCGGAGGGAGAGGCAAAGATGCAGGCCAGACTCTTTCTGCGTTCCCTGCGTTTCCCTGCCAGCCGCCCCCTGACCTTTGACGCAGAAGCGGAGCCGAAGGTGCGGGCGGAGGCGGCGCTCTGGGCCGAAGGGCACGGCGTGGGGCGCCGCGGCGATATTCGCTTTGGCCATGCGTTCTCTGACTGGTGGAAGAAGTATTCCAAAACGCATCCCGACTACTTCGCGTATCTGGGAAAAATCAAGCAACCCTACCTGAAGCCGTCGTCGGTCAAGCTCCGCCTCTCCAATCCGGAGGTGATCGAGGCGGTTGCCCGGGAGTACATCAAGGCGGGGAAGCCGAAGTATTACAACGTCTGCCCGAACGATGGCAGCGGCTTTGACATTCACCCTGACACACTGACATGGGATCTCCCGCGAGGTCAGGACCCTAAGGCCATCATTCGTGCACGAGGCGAGCTGACCGCCCGGTACGTCAAGTTCTGGAATCTGCTCTACAACCGGCTGGCGAAGATCAACCCCGACGTCGTGCTGACGACCTATGCATACTCTTCCTACCGTAATCCTCCGCCGCAGGAGCGTCCGCTGACCGCCCGGGCAATCATTGCAATCGTGGCGAGCTATGACCCGGACAGCTACGACCTTTGGAAAGGATGGGCAGAGTACGCCGTGGGGCTTTACCTGCGTCCCAACTGGTGGCACATGGGGGCGGACGCTCCCTACCTGCCGATGAAGGAGACGTATGACTATATCCGCTTTGCCTGGGAGAACGGCATGCTGGGGATCGACATGGACAGTCTGCTGGGCTATTGGGGGACGCAAAGCCCCATCTACTACATGGTGGCCCGTATGATGATGCATCCCGAGCTGACGCTGGATGAGATCATTGATGAGTACTCCAGCGGATTCGGCAAAGGCGCTCCGAAAATCCGCGAGTACATCGCCTATTGGCAGAAGGTGACGACGGCGTATGACTTCCCGATCAATGGCGCGAAGGATATGAAGCGGGCCAACGACCCGAACAACAAATACACCGCCCTGGTACGCGAAGGGAAGGTAACGGGAAGCATTCTTCGAGGAGCAAAGGAAGTGCTGCCCTACCTCTATGACGACGCGGTCCTCGCTCCGGGAGAACGGCTTCTGGACGAGGCGGCGGATCTGATTGGCGAGAGCGACCCGGAAGCGCGGGCAAGGGTGGAGTTTCTCAGAAAAGGCCTCCTTTCCCTGCGGGCAACGCGCGATCAGGTCGCCCGGGGGCAGCGTCTCAAGGAAGCGGGCGGCAAGGAGGGAATGGAAGCATTTGTCAACGGAGCAGAGGCATTGAGGAAACTGCGGCTCCAGCTTGCCAAAGAGCATGTTCTCTGGGACTACTCCGCCACGCATCATGAGAATAATTACAAGGTTCTCATTCGTCCCGAGAACATCAGCGCCAACGCTCTGAATCTCGACGGGCAATAATGACCTGACATCACGACTATGCTTCAAAGCTTCCCCCCTACCCCCCGGGCCCGGCGCAACGGCTTCTCGCTGCTGGAGCTGATGCTCTCCATCGTCATCGTGGCGCTTCTTGCGGGATTTCTCTACACGGGGATGCAGCAGACGCGTCGCCGGGCGGATCAGCTCGGATGCACGGCCAATCTCAAGCAGATCTCGGCGGCCTCGGCGGCTTACAGCGTGGATCACGGGGGGGAGTGGCCGGAGAACAGGATCGACAAGGAGAACGGGAACGTGATCTTCATGGAGTCGCTGCTGCCGTATATCGGCCCCGTTCCCAAGCATCCCGCACCGAACTTCCGGGCCAGCCCCTTTGTCTGCCCGGCAGAACGGCTGAATCAGCCCGGCTCCACGTCGGTCTATATCGTCCGCTCCCGGGGATTGAGCTACGGACAGAACGCTTTCCTGCAAGCGACAACCTCGACCAAAAAGGTGGGGCCGCGGATCGCTGTTCAGTATCCGTCAGAGCTGGTGCTCTACATGGACTTTCAGGGGCATTACCTGATGGACTTTGATCGCCTGCTCCAAAGCGATCGGATCGCACAGATCAAAAAGCGGCACGGGCCGTTCGCCAATGCCGCCTTTGCGGACGGCAGCGTGCGGCCGGTCGATATCGACGCGATCCCGACGTACGCGCCGTCCCGTTTCTGGCAGGGGCGGGATCAGTAACTGCCAACAGCCGCTCTACCGTCGGGGCAGGACGCAGGTCACGGCAGTGCCGCCTCCCTCGCGGGGGGTGATGGTCAATGCCGCTCCGATGGCGCGGCTGCGGTACTGCATGATATGCAGACCGAGGTGGGAGCTGATCTCGGGGTTGGAGGGGACATCGGCGGAGATGCCGACGCCATCGTCGTCCACGCTGAGGACGATGGCCTTCCGCGTTACGCTCAGGGCGATCCTGAGCCGCTTGGCGTGCGCGTGCTTGATGGCGTTGTACACGGCTTCCTGCGCGATGCGGAAGAGGTGGACGCCGGTGGTCGGGTTGATGAAGCTGATGGTGCGCGGGAGGCGCACGGTGCAGCGGACCTTGCCGATGGTCCGCGCCTGAGTAGCCAATTCCTGAAGCGCTCCGATCAGCCCTTCCTCCTGCTCCTGCGGCATGGGGGCGAGCCCCTTGGCGAGGGCGCGGACCTCCGCGATGGCGTCTTTGACGAGGGTGGTGATCTGCCGGGCGTCCTCTGCCTGCTGGAGTTCCAGCCGGAGGAGATCTTCGAACAGGACATTCCCGAGCAGGGAGATGCCAACGAGGTACTGGCAGAGATTCTCGTGCAACTCCTGACCGAGCCGCTGTTTCTCCTTGTCGCTGGTCTCAATGATCTCCCGCTCCATCGCCTTGCGCTCGGTGATGTCGCGGGC
>JBEBWR010000169.1:0-6806 GCA_040392045.1 Chthoniobacter flavus
GGGATCGACGGTGACGGGGCATGACGACATCCCCTACTGGCCGGAGTATGATAATATTTTGGACTCTTACGTCTTTCCGGCGTTTCGCTATTACGCGGCTGCTCTTGTGAGCTTGATGCCACTGATAGCGTTTTACTATCTGACGCCAAATCCCGAGGAAGAGCCCCCTTCCTTCCTAATGATCGGAGGAGGTGCCCTAGCGATGATCACCGCACTGGTCTATTTCCCGATGGCGGTGCTGGCGATTTCGCTTTGGGGTAGAGTGACTGCGGTGCTGCCGCATGTGGTATTACCGGCAATGGTTCGCGTTGGGTGGCGTTACCTGCTGGTCGTGATAGGGTGGTTTGCCATTTGCCTGCCGCTACTCATTGCTCAGGAGTTTTCCATGGAGATTCCCTACGGCGGCTGGCTGCTGGGGGGGCTGGTGGGTTTCTTTATCCTGCTTTTCTCGGCGCGGCTGCTGGGATTGTTCTACCGGAAGCATGCGGAGGCGATTGCATGGGAGTAGCGGCGATACTCAGGGAGGCGCTGATCTTTCCGCTGCGGCGGATGGGGCCAGTGGCGGTCGTTCTGTTCGGGAGCCTGCAAGGAGGGTTTGAATACCTCGGTCATCATGAGCCTGCGTCGACGGGCATTTTCGCGGCGCTTGTGCTCATCATGCTCTGCGGGCTGATCTTCTTCGATGTTCGGGCGGCCACACTGACGACTCTGGGAGGTAACCACCTGTTTGCCAGACCAGCGGGTCCGTGGGGAAAAGCACTGCTCGCGACCGTGCTGACGCTGATCATTTTTTTCGCGCTGGCCCTGTCGCTGACCGCAGCGCTGGTACTGCTGGCTTCCGACGGGGCGTTTTTTCCTCACCTCGTCAACGTCATGGGAATTCCGATGAGTTGCATCAGCGCATACGCCGTGGCTGCGGTGATCGCAGAGAATGACCTCCGCGGGATGCTTCCCTCGCGGGTCTGGCGGGTTATCAAAGGGCAACCGGGACTTTGCCTGACCTTTGCGGGACTCTCGGCGCTGGCGACACTTCTGGCAATCACTTCCGATATCGGCGGGGCGGCGGCAATCCTGACCCCCATTTTCAATACTTACCTCTGGGCGGTCTGCGGTCGGCTGATCGGCCGGATGGCTATTGGCTATCGGGCAGCTTTGCCAGCGCTTCCTTAATCTGCGGGTAGAGCTGTGCGGTCCATGCGGGGAGGTCGGCTCCGTCGTCGGGGAGCTGGTCGGTTTTTCGGAAATCGACCGGGGAGAGGATGACGTCGATATTCTCAATCTTCGTGAGCGCGGCGAGGACGAAGAGTTCCTCCGCTGCCGGGTCGCCCATGGCGAGGCAGCCGATGGAGGCGGCGCGGCCGTGGATCATGATGTCGCCGCCGAGGTTCTCCCGGCCCTCTTCTTCCGCGCGGGCACGGTCAAAGGCGTTCGGATAGCTGACCTTCAGAGAGAGATGGTAGAGGCTGTTCGGGTTGAGGTACTCGATCTTGTACACCCCCTCGGGGACCTGCCGGTCGCCTTCCCGCAGCTTCGGGCCGGAAAGCCCGCTGGCGGCTTTGACGGGATAACTGCGGATGAACCGCATCGGGCCTTCCTCTCCGGCGGCGTAAAGCTCCAGCCGCTTCTCGTGTTTCAGCCCGACGAGGACGACCTGCGCGGGCGGATACGGGACTCCGGCGCGCTCAAAATCCGGCGCCAGCCGCTCGCGCACCGGCGCGGCAAACTGCGCCACGCGGCTGATAATCGTGTGCGACTTTTTCGCCGGAGGAAGTCCTCGCGTGTTGCACCACCAGACGGCGGCTGCGGTGGCGGCGGCTCCGCTCCCAACAAGCAGGAGAGCGGCTAGAATCTTTCGACGCGACATAGACAACTTAAAAAAGGGGGTGCGGACGGCTGTAAGCCGAATTCTGTCAGCCCCGTGTTTCCACAGAGCCGGACGATCATTTATCTCACGCTGCGCGCTATCTTGCGACCACGGCAGCGCGCCGGGATTTCTCCCGGTGCGACTATTACCCGGTAACCGCCGGTCGATTGCTCGTCCGGACCGGAGCAGGCTGCCCCGAATGTTCCCTGTTCTGTCTTGCACCGCATGGGGTTTTTCGTGCCCCTCGGCTTACGCCTTGGGCGGTGAGCTTTTACCTCGCCTTTTCACCCTTACCGGCGGGGTCTCCCCCGCAGGCGGTCTGTTTTCTGTGACACTTTCCGTGACCTCAAGCTTTCGCCTCAGGCCCCCGCGCGTTCTACGCGGCATGCTGCCTTGTGGTGTTCGGACTTTCCTCCAACGCGCCGGAGTCTCCCCCGACGCGCCAGCGATCGCCCGCCGTCCGCAGGGGGGAAAGTACGCGCCTTCCGCGGCGGCGTCAATCCCCGTGGTGAAAGTGTCTCAGGCGTCGATCTGCCGGTGCTTCCAGCGGCGCACCCATTCGCGGGCCCACTCGGGCGAATCGCCGACGGTGCCCAACCGGTGCCGCAGGAAAAGGGTCTCAATCATCTGCTGATGCGCGGGCATGGCGAAGTAGTGATGCCAGCGGACGATGCCTCCCGCCGGGTCTTCCTTCGTCACGGCGACGGCCTGCTCCATGGTGGAGATCACCCAGTTCTCGCCCAGTTCGTCGCCAAAGGCATGCCAGAGGGCTTCCACTTTGTCGGGGTGGGCCAGCATGCCGGAGAGCTCCTGAAGCTCGGCGGTAAAGGCGGCCAGCTCGTCGCCCTGAAGCCGGCAGACGCCCGCCTCCGCCATGCGGTAAGGGGTGAGGCCAACTTTGACGATCCGACCATCGCGCAGGTCGAGGTGCGCGAGGTAGCCGGTGTTGAGGTAGTAGTGGCCGCTCCCCCGACGGAAGACGAAATTCCCCGTGCTGTAGGCAATAGGGACGCCCCGGTAGATCTCGACGCCCTGTGGCACGTGCGGGTGATGCGCAACGACGGCATCCGCCCCGGCATCGACCAGCGCGCGCATCCCCTCGACGACATAGGGCGGCGGGCAGACGGCGTGCTCGCGGCCCCCGTGGAAGACGGCGATGACGATCGGAAAGCGCTGCTTGAGCTCGCGGATCTGCGCGGCCTGCACGGCGGGCTGATAGCGGTTCACCCCCGGGCGGCCGCCGTAGGAAGCGCAGGCCTCCCCTTCCCCGAAATTCACCACAGCGAAGCGGACGCCGTCGCGCTCCACCTCCAGCGGGGCGGAAATCGCCGGTTCGGCCATTCCCGCGCCGACGTGGAGAATACCCGCCGCGTCGAGCTCCTTGAGCGTATTCTCCAGACTGGCAGGGCCGAAATCCATGGCGTGATTATTCGCCAGCGTGACGGCCTGCACCGGCACACCCCGGAGCGTGCTGATGCTCAGTTCCGCGTCCGCCTTGAGGCAGGGGCCGGGTTTTGAGAGGGGCGCGCCTTCATCGCCGAGGACGGCTTCGAGGTTGAAGAGGTTGAAGTCCGACTCGCGGAGCAGCGGCAGCAGATCGCCGTGGATCTCCGCGCCGCGCTCGCGCGCGACCGCCTCGTACGTCCAGATCGGGGCCCAGTCGCCGCCGATGGTGATCCGGAAGGCCCCTTCGGGCTTCGCGGCTTCGCTGTCAAACCAGTTCAGAGTATTCATAGGAACAAGAAAAAATTACCATTGCAATACCGACACTTCGCCGCCGGAGAGCCGCTCCAGCCGCCCTTCTTCACGGCGCAGGCGCAGGCCGCCATCGGGCTCCAGCCCCTCGGCCATCCCGCGCATCAGCCCCATGGGCGTTCGCACCTCCACCCATCGCCCGACGAGGAGGCTGCGCGCTTCGGCTTCGGCAAGCAGCGCGGGGAAATCGTCGTGCAGCACGGGGTAGAGCGCTGTCAGTTCGCGAAGGACGGTCGCCGCCACGGCCATCCGGTCGAGGGGGTCACCCGTTCCGATGGCTTCGCGAAGGGAAGTGGCGACGATGCCTTCGGGGAAGTCGTCCGGCTGGTGATTCACGTTGATCCCGATCCCGGCGATGGCGTACGGCGCTACGGGATCGGCGGCGCTCTCAATCAGAATGCCGACGGATTTGCGTCCGGCGAGGTAGACGTCATTGGGCCACTTGATCGCCGCCTTGGCCGCGCCCCCGCTGACCGCTTCCAGCCCGCGCGCCACGCCGACTGCCGCCCACGTGGTCAGCCGTGACCACTCCGCCACGGAGATACGCGGTCTCAGGAGCAGCGAGAACCATAGCCCTTTGTGCGCCGCGGATTCCCAGCGTCGGCCCAGCCGACCGCGTCCGGCGGTCTGTCGCTCGGCAAATACGGCGACGCCCTCGGCCGCACCGCCCCGCGCCAGTCGCGCGGCCACGTCGTTCGTGGAGCCGGTCTCTTCAAAAACCACGATTTCCCGCGCCAGCGCCGCTCCCTCCAGCCGCGCCCGGAGGTCGTCGGCGATGAGGCGGTCCGGCCCGGCTCCGAGCCGATAGCCCGCATGGGGGACGAGCGCGATCTCGTACCCGGCTCCGCGCAGTTCCTCGACCCGCCGCGCCAGTTCCCCGGGAGGTATTCCCGCCGCAAGCGCCAGATCAGGGACGGCCAGCGCGTGTCCTGACTGCCTCAGCGCTTTGAGAATCCGCGCATCGGTGGGTAGCATGGTCATTTCGTACCGGTCATGCCTCCGGAGCGCTCAGTTCCAGCGAGTAGTCAAGCGCCACGGCGGAGTGCGTGAGCGCGCCGACGGAAACGTAGTCCACGCCGGTCGCCGCGATGGCTGCCACGGTACTGAGATTGACCCCGCCACTCGCTTCCAGCAGGACGCGCCCATTCGTCAGTGCCACGGCCTCGCGCATTTCCTCCAGCGACATGTTATCCAGCAGGATCACCGCCACGCCCGAGAGTGTGAGAAACCCGCGTACCTGCTCCAGCGTGTCCGCCTCCAGCTCCACGCGCACTTCGGGGCGCTCTTCGTGCAGCCGGTCGATGGCGCGCTGGAGAAAATCGAGATCTCCCCGGGCAGCGAGGTGGTTATCCTTTACCATCGCCATGTCGTAGAGGGCAAAGCGGTGATTCTCGCCGCCCCCGGCGAGGACGGCGGCCTTTTCCAGCGCGCGGAGCCCCGGCGTGGTCTTTCGCGTATCGAGGATTTTGGCGCGTGTACCCTCCGTACGCTCCACGAAGCGGCGGGTGAGCGTGGCGATGCCTGAGAGCCGCTGGACGAAATTGAGCGCCACGCGCTCTGCCGTGAGGATCGACTTCACTGCGCCGCTTACCTCCAGCACGACATCGCCCGGTACCACGGCGCTCCCCTCTTCGCACCGGCCCACGATGGTCAGCTCCGGGTCGACCCGGCGGAATACCTCTGCCGCTACCCCGCCTCCGGCGAGCACTCCCGGCTCTTTGGCCACCATCCGGGCGGTGGCGCGCTGGGCGGGATCGACGAAGTAGGCGCAGGTGACATCGCCCGAGCCGACATCCTCGGCAAGGGCGAAGGTGATCGCGTCGTCCACCAACCGGCGTTGAAATTCGGGAGCGTAAGGATTCACGCCCCCTTTTGTCAGATAGATGCCCCCCTTTGGGCAAGGCGGAACGATAAAAAGTCGGGAAAGATCGCCGCATCCCGTTTGCCTCGTCCGAAAGCTGTGGTAATTACCTTCTACGGCGTTTCGCGGTGCCCCCGCTTCCGAGATGCTGCAACCATCGATCATCGTGCCGCTACCCAATGACGCCTCCAACCCGCTGCCGCAGGGGATTCCCCTGCCGGTTCCAACGCACAGTGAGGCGTCCGAGGCTCATGGCGCCCCGCCCGAGCGTCCACGGCGGCTCTCCGAGGAGCTTTCCGAGATGGTCGCCTCTTTTACGGGTACGGACCTTCGGCTGCGCGATCTGATGGACCGCTTTCAGGGTCGCGTCTACACGCTCTTCCTGATCCTGCTCTGCCTTCCTTTCTGTCAGCCCCTTGCTTTGCCGGGGCTCTCCACTCCTTTTGGCCTGATGATCGGCCTGCTGGGGGTTCGCTTTGCCGTGAAGCGTCAGCCGTGGCTTCCGGCGAAACTGCTCGATCTGCCGATCCCGGCGAAGCTGCTGCTGACGATTGTCAACGCCGGAGCCAAGCTGCTTGGGGCCATTGAGCGGCTGCTCAAGCCAAGGGCGAGCTCGATCTTTGATCTCCATAGCACGCAGTTCTTCGGAGGGACAATCATCGCGCTCTGCGGCGTATTGCTTCTGTTGCCGCTGCCGGTTCCCCTGAGCAATCTGCTTCCGGCGCTGGTGGTGATCCTCGTGGCGGCGGCGTTCTCCGAGCGCGACGGGGTGGTGTTTGCGCTGGGGCTGATTTTCTTTTTGCTGACGCTGGCGTTCTTCGCGGCTATCTTCTTCGGCGGCGCAGAGGCTTTGATGTGGCTGAAGGATTATGTCGGCGACTATTTCTCGCCGGGGGATGAACGGCTGCCTTTCACGCTGCCGGAGCTGACCCTGCTGGGAGATCCCGCCGGGACCCCCTCGCCCGACACTCTGCCCTGACCCTTACCCTGCTTTCATGAACCGACCTTCCCTGCTCAGCACGCCCGTAGGCCGCCTCCGTCTCATTGCCATGACCGAAGGAGTCTCTTTCCTTCTCCTGCTCTTCATTGCCATGCCGCTCAAGTATCTGGCGGGGATGCCCTTGGCGGTGAAGTATACGGGGTGGGCACATGGGGTGCTCTTTGTCGCCTTTGGCCTCGCGCTGCTGGATGTGATGGTCAATGTGAATTGGCCCCTGCGGCGGAGCGCGATGGTTTTCATCGCTTCGCTGGTCCCGTTCGGCCCGTTCCTCATCGACCGCCGGATTCGCGAGAGCGAGCTGGAGCGTTGACCCGCCTGTGCGGCAA
>JBEBWR010000170.1:0-6802 GCA_040392045.1 Chthoniobacter flavus
TCGCCCGTCTGCGCCGACCGGCGTCCATTCCGTCGGGCGATCCCTCCTTTCCCGCCACATTGCTTGATGCCGTGCTTCAGGTTGCCGCACTGCTGACGCTGGAGAGCAACCCCGGGTTTCCCTTTGCGCTGGATAGTCTGGAGCTTTCCGCATTCTCCATCGGCGACACTCCTCTCTGGGCACACGCGACTGTGGATGGCGGGATGACGCTGCTGGACGCCACCGGCCGGGTGCTGGCGCGGTTCTCCGGCTACAGCACCCGCCCGATTACCCCGGAGGCGAAAAGCGAGGCCGCATCCGCATGGGCGGCCATCGCCCGGGAAGTCGAGGCCCTGCCGCCCGCCGATCTCGGACTCGATCCCGGGCACGTCCGCGAACATACGGAAGGCTTCGACCGGCTGGAAGAGCTGGGGAGGCTGATCCTCCTTGCCGGCTTCCGGGAGCGGGGATGGTTCCGGAGCGCCGGAGAGCAGGGGGAGCGGGCGGCCATTGTTCAGCAGCTTGGCGTCATTCCCCGCTACCAGCCGATGGTGGATGCCCTTCTCGATTTTCTGGCGGAAGCGCAATGGCTGCGCCGGAGCGAGGGGCAAACGTGGATCACCACGCCCGATTGCGACTCCGCCACGACGCAAGCGGCTTTGGCCGGGCTGGACGCTGCCCGGGAGGAATTCTTGCAGCGCTATCCCGATCTCCAGCCACATGCGACGCTGCTGTGGCACTGCGTGGAGCGTGTCTGGGACGTTCTGGACGGCACCTGCTCGGGGACGGAAGTGATGTTCCCGGGGGGCTCCATGACCCTTGTCTCGGCGATTTACCAGAATACCGTCCTGCTCAATTATTTTGACCGGCTCGCGGCGCAAGCCGTCCGGGGCTGGGTGGAGCGTCGCCTCGCGGATCGGCCGGGAGAGCCGGTGCGGATTCTGGAGATCGGAGCCGGTACGGGCGGGACCACCCGCTTCATTGCCGAGGCGCTCGCGCCGCTCGGCTCCCGCGTCAGCTACCTCTATACCGACATTGCCCCGGCGTTTCGCCGACAGGGGGAGCGGGAGTTTGCCGCGCGTTATCCGTTCATGCGCTTTGAGCTGCTGGATATCGAAGCGGCGGTCAGCGCCCCCGGCAGCGTCGATCTGGTCATCGGCGGAAACGTCATCCATACCACGCGCAGCCTGAAGCGTTCGCTCGGCGGCGTGGCGCAACTGCTCGTACCCGATGGGGCGGTGGTACTGGTGGAGGGGACACAGGCCCGCTTCTTTACTTTTCTGACCTATGGCCTTCTGGAGGGGTGGTGGGCGATCGAAGATCCGCAGCGCCGCATCCCGCGCGCCCCGCTGCTCACCCGCGCCGATTGGTTGGCCGCGCTGGCGGAGGAGGGCTTTGCCGGGATTGAGGTGCTCGGGCAGAGCGCTCCGGAGGCTCAGGCGCTTTTCCACGCCGTGTTTCTTGCGCATCGCACCGCGCTCGCGCCTGCTCCCGTGAAAGACGTGGAGCGGGGCGGGAACCGCGCCGGAGTGATCGCCGCTGTCCGCCGGGCGCTCGGCAAGGTGTTGCAAATGCCGCAGGAGGAGCTGCTCCTCTCCGCCACTTTTGAAAGCCTCGGCGTGGACTCCATCCTCGCGCTCGAAATTGTCGGTGAGTTGAATGCCGCTCTCCCGGTAAGGGTGCGCCCTACCGATCTCTTTAACTACGCCACGCTGGAGCGACTGGCGGCACGTCTGGAAGAACTGCTGGGGGACCATTCCCTGCCCGAAGCGCCTGAAGTCGCGGCAGTTATGGAAGAAGCGCCGGAGAAAAAAGCGTCCGACGCGCCTTCTGAAGCAGAAGATGCCATCGCCGTGGTAGGCATGTCGGGACGCTTCCCGGGGGCGGCGGATCTGGAGACTTTCTGGGAGCACATCGCTGCGGGGGACGATCTGGTGGGCGAGATCCCGACGGAGCGCTGGTCGCTGGAGGGCTTTTACGATCCCGACCGCCGGAAGCCGATGCGCAGCTACAGCCGGTGGGGCGGGTTTGTGGACGGTATCGACCGGTTCGATCCGCTCTTTTTCAAAATTTCCCCGCGTGAAGCGGAGCTGATGGACCCGCAGCAGCGCCTCTTCCTCATGGAGTGCTGGAGGGCGCTGGAGGATGCGGGTTACAGTCAGCCACGACTCGACGGGCTGCGCTGCGGGATCTATGCAGGCTGCTCGGGCGTGGACTACGAGATTCCCCTGCGCGAGAGCGACGACTGGGCTCATGCCTATACGTTTACCGGCATCTCCCCCGCCATTCTCGCAGCCCGGATCGCTTACCATCTGAACCTTCGCGGTCCTGCCTTTTCGGTGGATACGGCCTGTTCCTCATCGCTGGTCGCGGTGCACCTCGCCTGCGAAGCGTTGCGCCACGGCGGGGCCGATCTGATGCTGGCGGGCGGGGTCAGCCTGTTCGCCACCGGCCGGTTCCACGTCTGGGCCAGTCAGGCGGGCATGCTCTCGCCGACGGGTCGCAGTCGCGCCTTCTCGGATGAAGCGGATGGCTTTGTTCCTGCGGAGGGCGTGGGGGTCGTGGTCCTCAAACGCCTCAAGGATGCCTTGAGAGATGGCGATCCGATCCACGGCGTCATCCGGGGAAGCGGGATCAATCAGGATGGCCGGACCAACGGCATCACGGCCCCGAGCGCTCCGTCGCAAACCGCGCTGGAGCGGGAAGTGTACGACCGCGCAGGCATCAGCGCCGCATCGATTACGCTTGTTGAAGCGCATGGGACCGGCACGCGGCTGGGCGATCCGATGGAAGTCGAAGCGCTCACGGAAGCGTTCCGCAAGGATACGGAGCGGAGCAGCTTCTGCGCCCTCGGGTCGGTGAAGTCGAATATGGGCCACGCCGTGGCCGCCGCCGGAATCGCCAGCCTTCTCAAGACCCTGCTGGCCCTCCGGTATGCCAAGCTTCCGCCCACGCTCCACAGCGAGCGGCCCAATGCGCATATCGATTTTGAAAAGACACCTTTCTACCTGAATCGGGCGTTGCGGAACTGGACTCCGCCGGAGGACGCTCCGCGCAGGGCGGCGATCAGCTCCTTCGGATTTAGCGGTACGAACGCCCATCTGGTGGTCGAGCAGGCCCCGTCAACTGCGGAACCGGCTTCAACCGTCGGGCCGTGGCTCTTTGTGCTTTCCGCACGGAGTCGCGAGGCGCTGGAAGGGCAGGCCGCCGCTCTGCATCACTGGCTGGAGCGGCATCCCGAAGTGGACCCTGCCGCGGTCAGTTATACGCTGCTTGACGGGCGTACGCATTTCGAGTGCCGCCTCGCTCTGGTGGCGGGGGATCTTGCGGAGCTTTGCGCGCGTCTTCGTACTCCCGAAGCGGAGTCTCCGGCGGAGGTGACCCCTCAGCGGATGGAGGAGGAGCGCTCCATCCGTTTTGAAGAAGGGACGGACCGCCGACTGGCACTGGAAACGCTCGCCCGCCGCTACCGCGAAGGCGATCTCCCGGAGGTCCGCTCGCTTTTTGGAGCGCATCCTCCCCGCCGTATTGCGCTGCCAACTTATCGCTTTGCCAGCCGGAGCTTCTGGACCGGACGCAGCGAAGCGCCTGCTGCCGATCGCCCTGACCACTCAGAGCGTCTGCACGCCGGAGAGCCGCTCCTGCGGGATCACCGTGTGGAGGGGCAGCCGCTCCTGCCCGGGGTTTACTATCTGGAACTGATCCGACGAAAGACCGGAGCTACCGCACTGGAAGCCGTCGACTGGCTGCGTCCGCTCGTCGTGCCGGAGGGAGTCCGCAAGTCGCTGGAAGTGAGCCGCGATGGCCACCGTCTCCGGATTCATGAACCCGGAGGCCAGCCGCTCATGCAGGCGCGGATCGCCGATGCGGGCGACGCTCCGCTGGCTGAGCCGCTGCGCCTTGAGGAATTGACCATCCGGTGCCCGCAAACGCTGGATGTGGAAACCATCTACGAGCGTTTCGCGGGCGTCGGGCTGGAGTATGGAGAAACCTTTCGGGTCATCCGCGAGCTTCGGGTCGGCTCCGGCGAAATCCTTGCGCGGCTCCAGCGGCCCGCGCATTCGCAATCGGAAGGATGGGACCCCGGATTGCTGGACGGGGCGTTGCAGGCCGCTGCGGGAGAGGCCCTGGCCGGGGAAGGGCGGTTTCCCGGGTTGCGCCTGCCTTCGTCGCTCGACCGGATGGAGATCCGCGCCGTTCTGCCGGAATCGATGTACGCGCATATTCAGGGACATCCCCACGACGGCGCCGAAATCACGCTCTACGACCTTTCGGGGACCGCGCTGGGCCGCCTCTCCGGCTATCGTACCCGCCCGCCTGCCGATCGGTTGGGCAATCTCTGCTATACGCCCCAATGGCAGGAGCGTCCGGCTGCTTCCGGGCATCACCAGAGCGCTTCCCGCCGCGCCGAACGGATCTGGCTGATTTTCAATCGCCCCGGTCCGCTGGCGGAAGCGATGATTGCCCATGATCCGCGGTTCGTAAGGATTGTGGGGATTGTGGGGATTCCGGACGAAAAGGCGCTGCGCAATCTGCCGCGTCCGGATGCCATCTGGTTTGTCGCCGAGCGCGAGGAAGAGTCCGCTACTCTCGCCGATACGCGTGAGCGTGGGGTTTTCCGTCTCTTTGATCTGATCAAGACGCTCCAGATATCCGGCATCTGGGAGGAAGGCATGACCGTACGGGGAGTGGCCTCCGGCGTCTGGTCGGTCGCAGGGGAAACCGTGCGCGATCCGCATGCCGCCGCACTTGCCGGACTGATTGGCTCGATCGGCAAGGAATACCCGCAGATCGACGCTGCTTTTCTCGACCTGGAGTGGCCTTCACCGCTCGGGATTGCCGACGTGATCCAAGCCGTGGAAACCGAACCGGCGCATCGCCAGAGCCCGAAAGTGGCATGGCGCAACGGTGTACGCCATCAGTTGCAGCTCGCTCCTGTCGCGCTTCCCGCGCCCCGGGCCGGGGCGTTCCGCACGCGCGGTGTCTACCTTCTCGTGGGAGGGGCGGGAGGGATCGGTCGTGTTCTCTCGCTGCATCTTGCGCGGTTCTATCAGGCGAGGCTGATCTGGGTGGGGCGGCGCGCTCCGGCGGGAGAGATTGCCGCCGGAATGGAGGCGATTCGCAAGGCAGGCGGCGAAGTGATTTACGTGCAGGGCGATGCGAACCTGTCCGGAACGCTCCGGCAGGCTGTAACGCAGGCCAGAGCGGCCTTTGATGCAGAGGTCAATGGCCTGATCCACGCTTCGCTCATCCTCCGGGACCGGCATCTTGACCGGATGCAGCGCGACGATTTCGCCGAAGCGTTCCCGCCGAAGATGGAAGGGATGATCAGCCTGATGGAGGTCGCGCGGGAGTGCCGCCCGGATTGGGTATTGGCCTCGTCGTCGATTGAGGCGGTGGCGTCCGGATATGGGCAGAGCAATTACGCCGCCGCATGTCATTTCCTCGACGCATGGGCGCATTGGGCCGCGACGGCGTATGGCGTCCGCGTGGCGCTGGTCAACTGGAGCTACTGGGGCAGCGTGGGCGTGGTGGCCACGCCAGAGCATCGCGCCACCATGAAGGCCGCCGGGATCGGCTCCATCGAACCGCTCGAAGGCGTCCTCGCCGTGGAGCGGCTGCTCGCGCATCGCCTGCCACAGCTCTTTGTGATCAAGGCGGACGTTTCTCATGATGAGGAATTTCAGATTGATCGCGATGCGGCGTGGACGTTCTCTGACCCGCTGGATGGGCTTTCGCCCTCGCTGGAGCATCTGCGCGGGGAGGTGGCGAAAATGGAAACGCCGGACTCAGCCGCGCTGCTGGCGGAGAGCGAGGGCTACGCCGCGCTCTATCGCATGGCCGCAGGAAAGGTTTGGGAGCGCCTGGCCGACCTGCCGACGGTCCCATCCGGACCCGCCCGCCTTGTAGCGGCTCTTCGCGCCATTCCGCGCCCGATGGGCGAACCGGTGGAGACTGATGCTTTCCTGAAGCGCTATCCCGCTTTCTCCGGGCATGTCGCCCTTCTGGAGCGTTGCCTACAGGGGTTGCCTTCGGTATTGCGCGGCGAGAGTCCCGCGACCGACTGGCTCTTCCCGGGAGGGAAACTCACGCTGGTGGAAGCGGTTTATCAGGGCACCGTGATCGCCGATTTCTTCAACCGGCTTGCCGCGCAGGGCATCGCCTCGTGGGTGGAGCAGCGCCTCCGCGCGCTCGGGCAGGGAGAGCGCCTCCGGCTGCTGGAATTGGGAGCGGGAAGCGGCAGTACGAGCCGGGCGGTACTCGAAGCGCTCGCTCCGATGGCGGATCGGCTGGAGTACCTTTACAGCGACGTTTCCCCGGGGTTCCGGCTCCATTTTGAAAAGACCTTTGCCGCGAGATTCCCGTTTGCCCGCTTTGTCACGCTGGATCTGGAGAAAGCGTGGGCAGAGCAGGGGATGGAGGCCGCCAGCGTGGATGTCGTGCTGGGGGCCAACGTACTCCATATTACCGCTGATCTGCATCGCGCCCTTTCGCAAATCAGCGGGACGCTGAAGCCGGGCGGACTGCTGGCGCTGCTGGAGGTCACCGGGACTTCCGCGTTTCACACGGCGACCTACGGGTTGCTCGATAGCTGGTGGCAGGCGCGGGATGTTTTTCGTCGCCTTCCCGACGGGCCGCTGCTGAGCCGCGCCGCGTGGCAGCAGGTCCTCCGCGAAGAGGGCTTCTCCACCCCGCTTGCCGCCGAAGAGGCCGCAGGGGTGGCGCTGAGCCATCTTCAAACCCTTCTGTTTTCTGAAAAGGAACCTCTCGCGGTTCCTGAACCCCCGATTGTTGAGATGAACCCGATTCGCCCTCCCCGCTC
>JBEBWR010000171.1:0-6759 GCA_040392045.1 Chthoniobacter flavus
ACGGACTCAACGGGAAGAGGGCGCATCGCAGTCTTTCGCGCGTTGCAGCTGGGCGATCTCCTGTGCGCGGGGCCTGCCTGGAGGGCGCTGCGCATTGCCTGTCCGCTATCGCAACTGACGTTCATCGGACTGCCGTGGACGGAGGAACTTTCCAAGCGTCTGGGATTTGACCGCTTCCTCCCCTTCCCGGGATACCCGGGACTGCCGGAACAGCCTTTTGATTCCGCTGCGTTTCCCCGGTTTTTGGATGCCATGCGGGCGGAGTCGTTTGACCTCGTCCTACAGATGCATGGAAACGGAATCGTCAGCAACCCGTTGGTCAGTCTGTTCGGCGCAAAGCAGTTGGGCGGCTACTACAGCCCCGGCCACTACTGTCCGGACGAATCCGCCTTCCTCGCCTACCCCGCACACCTTCCCGAGATCTGGCGTCATTTGGCACTTCTCCGTCATCTCGGCATCCCGGCAGTGGACGACCGGCTCTCTCTCGCATTAAGCGATACGGATCATCTGGAGCTGGACGGACTGCTGGCCGATCATCAGATCCGGACGCCTTACGTCTGCATTCATCCGGGGGCGCGTGCGGAGTGGCGCTGCTGGGAGCCGCGGCATTATGCCGCTGTGGGCGATGCTCTGGCACACCGGGGGTGGCACATCGTCCTGACAGGCAGCAGATCCGAGCGGGCGCTGGCGGGCTCGGTAATGGAGATGATGACCTGCCCCTCGACCAATCTCGCGGGAAAGACGTCGCAGATCGGAGTGCTCGGAGCATTGATTGCCAGAGCCAGCCTGATGGTCTGCGGTGATACCGGGCTTTCCCACCTGGCGACAGCGGTTGACACCCCCAGCGTCATTATCTTCATGCGGTCCGATCAGGAGGGCTGGCCGCCGCTTGACCGGGTGCGGCACCGCGTGGTCTGTCATCCCAAGGGCGTAATGCCGGAGCAGGCTCTCCGCGAAGCCCTTTCGCTACTGAGCTTCTCCCCTTCCCCCTCGCGCGTATGAACCTGTTAACCTGGCATATCCACGGGAGCTACCTTTACTACCTCTCGCATCTTCCGCATCGGATCTACCTGCCGAAGTCCGATCCCATCCGGCCGGGCTACTACGGCAGGACGCCGGGTTATCCCTGGCCGGACAATGTGATTGAGGTCCCGGAACATGAAGTCCGCCATCTCCGGCTGGATGCCTTGATTTATCAGTCACGCACTGCTTATGAGACGGATCGGCATCAGTTGCTCAGTCCGCACCAGCAGCGCCTTCCCTCAATCTATCTGGAGCATGATCCGCCGCAGGAGCATCCTACAAATACGCTTCACCCCGTACAGTCCCGCGATACGCTGCTGGTCCATGTGACCGCGTTCAATCAGTTGATGTGGGACGCCGGTCCAACGCCGACGACGGTGATTGAGCATGGGGTACCGATTCCCCGCGAACCGTGCTATACGGGGCATTTCGCTCGCGGAGTGGTGGTCATCAACCATATTCGCCGCCGGGGCCGGCGGCTTGGCTATGACCTCTGGCTCGATTTCCGGGATCGCCTGCCAATGGATCTTTACGGGATGGGATGGGAAGAGGCGGGCGGCGTTGGCGAGGCATCCTATTCGGAGCTGCCCGGCGTCACCGGACGCTACCGCTTCTTCTTTAACCCGATCCGCTACACGAGCCTCGGGTTGGCCGTTTGTGAAGCGATGGCCAACGGGATGCCGATCGTTGGCCTTGCCACTACGGAGATGGTGAGCGCGATTGCGCCCGGGAACGCCGGATTCGTCGATACCAATCCCGAATCCCTCGTCGCCCCCATGCAGGAGCTGCTCCGGAATCCCGATCTGGCACGGCAGCTCGGAGCGAATGCCCGGAAGGTGGCGATGGAGCGGTTTTCCCTCCGTCGGTTTATCGATCACTGGAACAGAGCGCTGACGAACGTAACGGGAAAATCCCAAACACCGGACCTGCGATGAAGCTTCACATAGGAATGATCAGCGATCATGCCTCTCCTCTCGCCCCTCCGGGAGGGACCGATAGCGGAGGCCAGAATGTCTATGTCTCGCAAACGGCGCGCTACCTCGCCCGGCGGGGGCACCGGGTGGATGTTTTCACCCGGCGGGACGATTCCCGTCTGCCGGAGGTTCTTTATCGCGGGCGCAATCTGCGGGTGATCCATGTCCCGGCGGGGCCGCCGGTCCCCCTGCCGAAAGAGGGGCTGCTCTCGTATATGCCGGATTT
Source organism: Chthoniobacter flavus (assembly GCA_040392045.1). GTDB lineage: Bacteria > Verrucomicrobiota > Verrucomicrobiia > Chthoniobacterales > Chthoniobacteraceae > DATMFV01. The sequence continues at coordinate 2,224 of JBEBWR010000171.1, forward strand.
CAGCCATTGGATGCAGCGATGGATGATGCGCGCGGAGGAGGCCTGCGATCTGGTTCATGCCCACTTCTGGATGTCCGGACTGGTAGCCGCAGAGCTGAAAGAGCGACTCGGCATCCCTTACGTCACGAGCTTTCACGCCCTGGGTACGGTTCGCAGGAACCATCAGGGAGACCTCGACCGTTTTCCACCAGAGCGGATGGCGATTGAGAAGCGCATTGTCCAAACCAGCGATCGCGTCATCGCGTCATGCCCCCAAGAGTTTGAGGATCTGGTGCGCTACTACGACGCGGAGCCTCATCGTATGGCACGGATTCCCTGCGGCGTCGATCCCGGCGAGATGCGACCACTCGGGAAGCGGCATGCGCGGTGGCGACTCGGAATCCCGGAGCACCACTTCATCGCCATGCACGTGGGGCGGATGGTCCCCAGAAAAGGAATCGACAATGTTGTCCGTGGCTTCGCCCGTTTCCTCCGCTGCCAGTCGCGCCCGGCAGCGCTCTACATTGTGGGCGGGGACTCAGAGGCTCCGGACCCACGTTTGACGCCGGAGATCGGGGTGCTAAGCCGTCTGGCGGAAAGCGAAGGCGTCTCTCATGCCGTGCACTTTGTCGGTCGCCGGGACCGGGAGAAACTGAAGCTCTACTACAGCGCGGCCGATGTCTTTCTGACGACGCCGTGGTACGAGCCGTTTGGCATCACCCCTCTGGAGGCGATGGCCTGCGGCACCCCGGTGATCGCATCGGAAGTGGGCGGGCTGAAATATACCGTCTGCCATCAGAAGACGGGGTTTCTTGTGTCGGTGAACCACGCCGAGGCGCTGGAGGAGAGGCTTCTTGAGCTTTCCCTCAAGCCTGATCTGCGAACGCAAATGGGACGCATCGGACGGCGGAGAACCCGGGCGCTCTTCCGCTGGAGCCGGGTGACGCATCTGTTGGAAGAAGTCTACCACGAAGTAACCCACGATGATCTATGAGTGACCAACGCATTGCATTAGTAACAGGGGGCGCCGGTGGCCTCGGGAGCGCGATCTGTAACGTACTGAGCGAGGAAGGCGGCTACGTCTACGTGCTCGACCAATGTGCGGACCGCACGGAGGCGGTCTGCCGCGCGATCAATCAGCAGCGGGGCCGATGCGCGACGCCGGTAATCTGCGACCTCAGTCAGGCAGACGCGATCGTGCCGGCAGTGACCGAGATAGCCCAGCGGCATGGGAGGATCGATGTACTGGTGAACAACGCGGGGATCGATCAGACGGTATCCGTGGAAGAAATGTCGCTGGAAGCGTGGGACCGCATCCTCGCGATCAATCTCAGAGCGCCGTTTATCCTCTCCCGAGCGGTGCTCCCGGGAATGCGCGAGCGGCGAAAGGGCGATATCATCAATATCATCTCCACAGCAGCTCTGCGGGCGTGGCCGAATGCCTCCGCCTATCATGCGAGCAAATGGGGATTGCTGGGATTCAGCCATGCGCTTCATACGGAGGCGCGGGCGGACGGCGTGCGGGTGACCGGCCTCATCGCCGGAGGGATGCGGACGCCCTTCCTCACCGATCGCTTTCCCGATATTGATCAGGAGACGCTACAGGAGCCGAGAAATGTGGCGGAGATCGTCCGGATGATCCTGCGGACTCCGGAAGGAAGCGTGATTCCGCAGGTCTCTGTACTACCGATGAAGGAGACGTCATGGCCATAAACCCTTCGCAAGAATGCGTCCGGCGCGCCGTCTTCTTCGACAAGGACGGAACACTGCTTGAGGATGTTCCTTACAACGTTGACGTGCGGCGGGTGCGCTTTCGCGATGACGCTATGAATGCGATGGAACGCCTTCAGAACGCGGGCTACCGCCTCTTTATCGTGACCAACCAGCCGGGAATCGCCACAGGCCGGATCAGGCCGCAAGGACTTCAGCGACTGGAGGACTACTTGCGGCAGTCGCTTGCGCATGAGGGGATTCGTCTGGAGGGATTCTACGCCTGCCCGCATGCGCCGGAGCCTTCTGCGGTCTGCCGCTGCCGGAAACCGAAGCCGGGCCTTTTGGTCCGGGCGGCAGCAGAGCATGATCTATCGCTCACGCGGAGCTGGATGGTGGGAGACATTCTCGACGACGTGGAAGCGGGGAACCGCGCCGGTTGCCGGACGGTGCTGCTCGATGTGGGGAGCGAAACGCTCTGGAAATCCTCCCCCGCCCGAATCCCTCACTCGGTCGTCCGTTCCCTGAGCGAAGCGACGGACGTCATCCTGACAAACACCGCGGCGATTCCTCGCGAAGCGTTTTCATGAGGAACTGGAATCAGACGCGCCGGATTCTCTGCATCCGCCTTGATGCCATGGGCGATGTTCTGATGACCGGCCCGGCCCTGGAGGCGCTGGCGGAGGCGGGCAAGGAGATCACCCTTCTCACCTCTCCCTCCGGATACGAAGCGGCTCGGCTGATGCCTTGGGTGAGCGAGGTGATCACGGCAAAGGTGCCATGGATGAAGCACCCGGAGTCTCCGCTTCTGCATCGGGAGTTTCATGAATTGACCCGGCGGCTTCAGGACCAGCGCTATGATGCCGCAGTGATCTTCACGGTCTACTCCCAGAGCGCTCTCCCGGCGGCGATGCTCGCATTTCAAGCTCATATCCCGTTACGCCTTGGCCATTGCCGGGAGAATCCGTATCATCTGCTGAGCGACTGGGTACCCGAGTGCGAGCCCGCCTCGATGATCCGTCATGAGGTACGACGCCAGCTTGATCTGGTGGAAGAGATCGTCGGTCCGCTGGCCGACCGCCCCATGCGAGTCAGCATCGGGAAAGCAGCGTTTGCCGAAGCCCGGGGCCATCTTTCCGGGCTGGGCGACGACTGGTATCTGCTGCACCCCGGGGCCTCCGCCGCATCGCGACGCTACCCCGCCGGACATTATGCAAAGGTGATCCGGCAGCTCCATGAGACGACCGGCCTCCTCCCGGTGCTTACCGGATCGGCGGCAGAGACGGAGCTGATTGAGACGATTGTGCATGCCGCCGAGGTTCCCGTCCGGAATCTGGCGGGTCAACTTGATCTGCCGACACTGGCTGCCCTGATTGCGGCGGCACCGCTCGTTATTAGCAATAATACGGGACCCGCTCATCTCGCGGCAGCGCTCCATACGCCGCTGGTCTGTCCCTACGCGCAGACCAACCCCCAGCATACGCCGTGGATGGCGCGAAGCCGCGTGCTCTCCCGCGAGGTTCCCTGCCAGTACTGCTACCACAGCGTCTGCACGACCAAAGATCATCCCTGCCTGACAAAGATTCCCCCGGAGGAGATCGTCAGCGCAGCGCTCTCGCTCCTTCAAATCCCTTACCCTGTCACATTATGATTACTCTCGGTATCAACGCTGCATTTCACGATCCTTCCGCTGCTCTGGTAGAGGATGGGACTCTTCTCTCCGCTGCGGAAGAGGAACGCTTCACTCACGTCAAACACGGGAAGCGCCCCTCTCCGTTTACGACCTATGAGCTTCCGTTTCATGCGATCGACTTCTGCCTCCGGCAGCGGGGTATTACGATCTCGGACGTCGATCATATCGCCTACTCCTTTGACCCCTCCCTGCTGCTGGGACCTCGGATGGGGGATGAGAAGATTGAGCTGCCGCTTGAGCCGAGCGCGCATCCGCTTCCCGCGCAGTGGAGTCACGTATGGGAGCCGCTTTTTCTTTCTGCGATTGTCAACGCGCCGAGGCATCTTACCGGCGGCGGACCGCATCACCTCTCAGAGCGCCTGAATGGTGTCCGACATCCCGGTCCGTGGAAGTGGCACTTCATTCCCCATCATATTGCTCACGCGGCGAGCGCCTTCCTCCCTTCACCGTTTGATCAGGCGGCAATCCTCTGCCTGGACGGCCGCGGCGAGCGCACTTCCACCACCTACGGCTACGGCTCGGGAGGCACGATGGAGTTTCTGGAAGAGGTACCGCTCCCACACTCTCTGGGACTGCTGTATGAAGAGGTCACCCGGCACCTCGGATTTCTTCACTCCAGCGACGAATACAAGGTGATGGCGCTCGCCTCGTTCGGCAAGCCGCGCTATGCGAGAGAGCTGAAGAAGCGCATCTGCCTTCGGGGAAACGGACGATACACGATTTCACCTCTGGACTTGAACGACTGGTTTGGCCCCGCGCGGCGAAAGGGCTCATCGCTGGAGGCGGAGCACTTCGATCTCGCGTGCTCGCTCCAAACGGTCCTTGAGAACGTGGTGCTGGAGCTTGCCGGATGGCTGTACGACACCACCGGCTGCAAGCAGCTTTGTATGGCGGGCGGCGTGGCGCTAAACTGCGTCCTCAATGCCCGCCTGCGGGACGAGGGGCCTTTTGACGAGATCTGGGTCCAACCGGCGGCGGGCGATGCGGGTACAGCGCTCGGAGCGGCGCTGTATGTTGATCGGCGCGAATCTGCCACGCCGCGTTCCGGACGCTGGCAGATGAATCACGCCTACTGGGGGCCGGAGTTTGGTGAAGCGGAGATTGAGGAGTTTCTGCGATGGTCCAAGCTCTCCTATCGCCGGATGGAGTCGGTG
>JBEBWR010000172.1:0-6726 GCA_040392045.1 Chthoniobacter flavus
CCGATGATGGTGGCGAGGTAGACCTGCGGCGGCTTGCGGTCGAGCCGGTCGATCATGGTGGCGACCTTGGCGTAGCTCTCTCGCGGACCGACAACGAGGATGGTATTCGCCTGACGGTCGGCGATGATGCGTGTCTTGCCGACGGTGACGGTCAGCGGCGCGTTATCCTCGGCGGGATCGGTGAGCTGATCGGGCTGCGCATCGGTACGTCCGGCATTGGTGAACGTCCCGCCACGCGTGGTACCGCCCCGCGAGCGTACGCGGCTGGCAACCTGCGCGGCGGCATTCCGGGGACGCGCTCCTCCCTGCCCGGCCGTGGTTTCGTCGCCCTCGGTCAGGACCGAGACGAGAACGGGGAGAATGTCCTCCGCGGTCACATACTTCAGCGGACGCTCCATCGGCGGCGTGAGGACAACGGGCTGATCCAGCTCGGTCACGAGCCCCCGGATGTAGCCGATATCCTCGGGCTGCGCGATGACGACGAGGCGGTTCATCCGGGTGTCGGCGACGACCTGCGCATTGATGGAGAGCAGCGGATCGGGCTGGCCGGGAGTACCGGGGCGACGCGGCGCTCCGGGCCTCGGCTTGGGAGCGGCGGTGCGGCTGTCGAGCATCGTCTGAATGATGTCCGCGACGCTCGCCGCGTCGGCATGCTGAATCTCGATCATCTCGGTGATCACCGACTTGCGCGTGTCCGAGGGGTTCACATCGACGAGCGGCTTGAGCTTGATGATCTGCCGGATGAGCGAGACGTTCTCGGTGATGAGCAGCGCGGGCGGAGCCTGAATCGGCGTGATCCGTCCGTAGCTGTTGAGCTGGACGTGCGTTTCAAAGAGCGCCTTGGCGTCATCCGGCGAGAGGTGATCGAGCGGCAGGAAGAACGCGGCGATGGCATCGCCTTCGGGAAGCTCGGAGGGCGTGGTGTAGATGGAGATGCCTTCGCGGAGCGGGTTCTGGCGGTTGCGCGGATCGTTGAGCACGACCTTGATGCTTCCTTCCGGCCCGGGAAGGAGAAGGTAGCCGTTAATGAGCAGCGCCGACTCAATGAGGCGGCAGGCCTCCTCGCGCGTCACCGGAGCCGGAGGCATGAGCGTGATGCTCGGGCCGCGGTAGACCTGCGAGTCACGGACCAGCGGCTTGCCGATGAGGCGCTCGTAGATGTCGAGCACGTCGGAGACGGCAGTGTTCGGGAACTGGATCATCACCTTCCCGGGGGCGCCTTCCACGGGCTCTACGGAGGGCTGTAGCCCTTTCTGATCCGGTTCGCCATAGGCCGGAACGGCCAGCAGGAGCAGGAGAGGAAGGAGGGCGGATTTCATAACGGCTCGGGTCTGGAAAGGCATGGGGATCATTTCCTGTGCTGCTTTTGCTTCGGTTTCTTAGCGGGTTCCTTCCCCTTCGCGGGGGAGGACGTGGCGGATTTCGCCGGGTTCAGCCGACTGCCCGGGGCGCGCGGCGAGGGCGGCACGGCCCGTTGACGCGCTGCTTCGGACGCTTTCTGGAGCGCCTCGGGGGCAAGCTGCTGATCGTTAAATCGGACGGCGACTTCCTCGCCATTGATGGAGACGACGGCCATGACGTTGCGAGGGTTTGGATCGCTCCGCAGCTCAATCAGCCGCCACCCCTGCGCGTTTGCCTCCGTGGAGAGGGAGAAGCGCTCGCCGGTGGCCGTATTGAGCAGGGTGACCACGGGGCGCTGGTCGATCCGGAGAACGCCGGTGACGGCGTAGCTCTCGGCGGCGTTCAGTGGCCGGGTGAAGGGCGACTGCTCCCAGAGATCGCGATAGTGCCCGGCGTCCGGAGCCTCATGCTCGATCTCCTGAGCATAGAGCGGCGCGGCACAGAGCCAAAGGAGTAGGATGGCTTTTTTCATCGGTTACGTCCTCCTCTCCGACGGGGGAAAGGGCGGTTCTCCTCCACCCCCTGAGGGTCGGAGCGGTAGAGCTTGGCGACCTGAAAGGTACAGATTACCGGCTTTTCCTCCTCCTTGCTGCGTTGATCCGGGGCGATCAGCATCTGCTCTACGACGTAAAATCCGTCGGGCGACTGAATCTCCGCGAGCCACTCCACCATGTCCTGCATCGGCGCGGTAAGCTTCAGGCGCACGGCGATTTTCCGGAAGGGCGGCTGCTGCGATGGCTCAAGAATAGTCTGCTCCAGGATCGTGATCCCCCGCTCGCGGGCGAATTTCTGGAGATGCGCGATCAGCTCGCCCTGGGCCTCGCCCGGTTCGCTGAGCTGCGGCTGATGGATCTCCATCCACTGCTGACGCTCCTCCCAGTACTCGCGGTCGGAGAGCAGGGCCTGAATCTCCTCGCGCTTGGTGGTGAAGGTTTTGATCTGGAGCTGTGAACGCTTCACGCTCGTGAGCATCTGCTTGAGCAGAATGACGTTGAGCGCGAGGAAGATCGCACCGCAGAACAGGATGAGCAGCCGGAGCTCTTTGGACGATAGCTTGGCCATGACCTACTGCCGCCTCCCTTCGACGCGGAATTCCGCCGTGTCATCGCGCAGGACGCGCGGCGGGCTGACTCTCCAGTGATATGCGGGCATCTCGCGATGCTTCCGCAGTGCCTCGACGTATTTGTAAACCTCGGGGGCGTTCCGTGCGGTTCCCCGGATGGTGATGGTATCCCCTTTCAATTCAAATGCGGTAAAGCGCATCCCCACGGCGGGCAGCACGGCAGTGGCCTGATGAAACTGCTCCAGCGCGTAAGTACGCGGATCGACCGCCGATTCCAGCACGCGCCATGCCGCTGCCGAGCGCTCCAGCATCGCGGCGGCAGGCTGATCGGCCTGCACCAGTTCGCCCAATGCGGCCGCCTTGCGCTTGAGCTGAAGCTGCCAGGCCCAGAGCAGAAAAACGAGACCGATATAGACCGCTCCGGCAATGGCGGCGTAGCGGGTCCACTGCTCCTTTCGGGCTTTTGCCCGGCGCGCCGCCTGCACCGGAGCCGGAAGCAGCCGACCGCGCGAGGCGGCCCGCTCCACGCGAACCACAGCCGGGGCCGGACGCTCGGCTTCCTCCACCGGCAGCCCCAGCGCGGCGAGACATTCGCCTCCGGTGATCGGCTCCTCCGGCGACTGCCAAAGCGTGATCCCCGCGAGCTTTTTCATCACCCCCTCGGCCTCCAGCGCGAACCGGAGCGCGCCGATCTCCGCCACGATGGCGGCGGTGAGGTTCGCCCCATGCCCGAGCACCTGCTGATAGACCATTTCATCCCCCCGGGTAACCGCGAGAATGAGCTGACGCCGCTCCATCCAAAGGATCATCCGATGCTCCGGCAGCGGCAGTAGATCGCCCGAGGCAGCGTAGAACTGCGCCTGCGACAGCGCGAGCGAGGCGGGGAAATTCACCGGCAGCAGCGACACGCGCACGAGAGTCCGCCCTTCGTCCTCCGCCGCGATCTGGTAGTCAAAGACCGGCGCAGCCCCACTCCGCGATACCAGCCCGCGCTTCTCCAGTTGCGAGCGGATCAGCCCTTCGAAAAGCGTGGCGTCGCGCGTATTCAGCCAGAGCGCAAAGAGCAGCAATTCACTGGCGGGCAGCCCGATCCCCGGACCCTCGACCGCCGCCAGCGCCGGGTCCTGCACCCGCCGCTCCAGCGTCATCTGCGCACGGGTTCCGCGCCACACCTCCCACTCAGGGGAGGCAGCCGGAAAGATAAGGGTACGCTTGCTCATGGGGGTGTTTTTCAGGGTCTCAGTTCTCAAAAGCGGCCAGAATCTCGGGGGCCTTGCCGGGGGTGGTATTGGCGATGACCGCCAGCTTGACCCGACGATCTCCCGCGCGCCCTTCGCTTTCCACGCGCAGCAGGGTATTCTCCACGGTCAGCAGGGGGGCGACTCGCGCAAATTCTCCTGATGGCACGCCTAAGGCAATCCGAAACTGCTCCACGGAGCGAAATCGGACGTCATCTTCCGTATCCTCCTCGCCATCCTCCCCGCGCCGCTGCTCCACGAGCGCTTCCGCCTGCTCCAGCGGGACGAGGGTATAAAGAGCAATCGCCTCGGCGGACGCGCCGTTCACATTCAGCTTCCCGGAGCTATGCACGGTAAAGTAATCCTGCCAGTCGGGCTTCTTCTCCGCCAGCCGATCCATGCCCCGGACGAACTGCATTTCCTCCACGGAATCAAACGGCTGATTACGCGGCAGCTCCGGGAGCCCCAGCGTTTCGTAATAATCGCGCTCGGCCCCGTTCATGCGCGATTGGCTATCGCGATCGACCCAGTCGGCGAGAGAGTCTGCCAGCGCGGCGGCTTCCTCCGGCTCCAGCTCCCACATCTCAAAGAGCGTCCGCAGGGAATCGACGAAGCCGTACTCAAGCACGATGTTAATGGGAATGCGGCCATCCTCGGGGCGGATGCGGACGGAAATCTCCTCGCCGTTCTCCATCTCCTGCCGCAGCACGGGATCGCCCTGCTCCACGAGCGGATGCAGCCCGATCGCCAGCCCCGACTGCGCCAGCAGCCGCGCGCGAAATTCCTTCTGGAGCACGATAGCGTCGTCAAACCCATAGCCGACGAACCTTACGACCCCGAAAACCGCCATCGAAAGAAAAACCAGCGCCCACATCACCAGCATCAGCGCCGAGCCACGCTGACAATGGAAATACCACCCGATCATACGCAATCTCATGGCCGCGCCCTCCTTCTTTGCTGTGCCGGCTGACGGTCGGCGGGAGTGGAGGTGGCGGCAAGGCGAAACACGACGCGATACGGTACAGTATCTCCGGGAATCATCAAGGTCAGCTCCATCATGGAGGGCCGCCGCTGGGAATAGGGCCAGGCTTCCTGCCATTCACGGCGTCGCGGATCGTAAAAGCGCCATCGCGCCCACTCCAGATCGGCGATCAGCGGCAGCCAGTAGCGCCCCTGATCGTCGGGCTCCAACTCCGGCACCTCCGCCGTCTGCCCGGCATCCTCCGCCTCTTCCTCGGGGAGTTTGAAATCGCTGCGCGAAAGACTCAGGGAAAAGAGGCCGTCCTCCTGCGGACGTACGGCGAGAGTGGTCGTTCCGTAATTCATCGGCGTCGCTCCCCAGGCGAAAAGGCCTGGCGTATTCCGAAAGCGCAGCTCCTGCCCATCGGCCTCCTCGCTGACGGGAGAAATCATCGTGGCATCCCCCGGCAGGGTGGCAAAGCCCTTCCGGCAAAGCTCGGTGTACGAAGCCACCTGTCGCGTAAAGCGCTGCATGTCGTGCAGCTCCCCAGTCGTGCGCAGGCAGGCGTCCATCACCTGAAAGAGCGCGCCTCCGATGATCGCGAAGATCGCCAGAGCAATCATCAGCTCCAGCATCGAGAAGCCCCATTGTCCGGCCCGACGGAAAAGAAAATGATCAGGGCCGGTAGACATAGACCTCCGCAGTCAGGTTATCTTCATCCTCCTCGCTCCCCCATGCCGCCGTGATCTGGACCCGGTAGAGCCGGGGCAGCGTGCGTCCGTGGCGATTGTGCAGTGTCAGCGGTTCAATCGAGCGAGTGTAGACCACGCCCATCTCATCCGGCCCCTCCCGCTCCATGCCCAGCCCCGGGAACTCTCCCTGCTCAAGCTCCACCAGCCGGCTCTGAAGCGCTACCGTGATGGCAGCCTCGCGGTTAAAGGAACTGGCGGCGTCCACCGAGCTTTGCAGCGCCGTCAACAGTCCGAGCACCGCGATGGCGAAGATCATCACGGCCAGCATCACTTCCAGCAGGGTAAACCCGCGGCGTTCTATCGAGGGAGACGGCATCGGTTACTCGGGAATCAGCGAACGCTCGCTCTGGATGTCCGCCGTCAGAGGGTTAAAGGCGATCTCCACCCACATGTCGTCGCGGTAGAATTGCACGGTCAGCGGGTTGCAGAGACCCGAGGGCTGAAAGAGCCAGCGGTTGTGCACGGGGGTCTGCTCCTTCTCGTTCGGCTGCGGCGGCTCCATCCAGCGGGTGCGTCCCCAGAACAAAAGGCGACAAGCCATCGGCCCGCTGAACTGGTAAGCCTCCAGCTCCGGCAGAACGAGAGTGGGTTCCTTCTCCTCCCCGTCTTCGCCGGTGAGCTCCGCGTTCGGGTCGGTCTCAGGATCAGCGGGATGCTCTTCGTTCGCGGCTTCCGCTTCTTTCTCAGCCTCCTCCAGTTCCTCGTCCTCCACGCTCTCCTCCCCTTCCCGGCGAAGCTGAAAGCGCCGACCTTCAAATCCCTCCGCAGTAAAGATGATCTCGTAGGGGTATCCTTCCAGCATCGCCCGGAGGCGCACCGCCTTGGCGAGTTCCTCCAGTCGCTCGACCGGCTCGCGCATCGCCGCCTCGCGCATCATTGAGGAGACCACCGGCATCGCCATCACGGCGAGCACGCTGATGATCACCATGACGATGACGATCTCCAGCAGCGTGAAGCCTTGACTGTCCCGCCCCGACCGGTCAGCCGTCACAGGACATGCCGGGATGGGCGCGGAGTTCACTTCGCTGTTTTCCAGTTCCCCAAATCGTCGTCACTCTCCACGCCATCGGGGCCAAAGGAGAAGAGATCGTACCCCGAGGTGTTTTTAGCCCCCGGAGAGCGGTACTGGTAGGGATTGCCCCACGGATCGAGCGGCAGTTCTTCGAGCAGCTTCTTCCAGCGGCGCGGCTCCGGCGCGGCGGTCGGCATTTCAACGAGCGCTTCGAGCCCCTGCTCGGTGGTCGGTGGGGCGTAGTTGCTCATCTCGTAGGTCTTGAGCTGGATGGAAATCGTCTTGAGATCGCCCTCCAC
>JBEBWR010000173.1:0-6720 GCA_040392045.1 Chthoniobacter flavus
TATCTCGGATGGAATAGCCGCTATCTGTACCTCGCCGCCAAGGTGCGGGACGATCTGCATAGCAACGCTCCTTCGCTGGAAGAGATCGGCAAAGGCGATTGTCTGGAGGTGGGCATTGATCCGCTCCGTGAGGCCGGGCGCGGGGGGCGGCTTGCGCCGGAGAGCTTTGATTTTCATATCAGTCAGGATGCGCGCGATGGGGCGCTCTTCCGCCAATGGACCGGCCCGGTATCCGATCTGCTGCAAAAGGGAGACTATGCGGTTGTGCGGGATGAAGAGACTAAGACGACCGTTTACGAACTAAGGATCGCGTGGGAGCGCGCGGGCATTGCGCCGGAGAAGGGCGGGGTGTTTGGTCTCAATATCGCCGTATTTGATAACGACTCCGGCCGGAAATCCCGCGCATGGATGCAGTGGGGACTGGGCCTCACTCAAGGCAAAGACAGCTCTCTCTTCCCCCGCGTTTACCTGAAAGACAAATGATCAAGTCCCCTTCCCTCTCAAGCCTGCTGGCGGCTGCTCTGGTCGCCGTTGCTTCCGCCAATGGTAATGAAGTGCCTATTGAAAATGCCAGCTTTGAACAGGGGCTGGCCCGATGGTCGAATTGGTTTGAGAGCCCCGGCTGCCTGGTGCAACCCTCGGGCAGCGTTGCCCGGAGCGGCGGCTCCAGCCTGCATCTCTCGAACCTGAAGGCGGAGGGTAAAGGGCGGATGATGGTTTTCCAGACGGTCCGGGACATTGAGCCGGATACGATGTATCACCTCAGCGCGTGGGCGAAAAGCGATGCGAGCCCGCGCGGAAGCGTGCGCGTGGGTCTGAAGCTGGAGTTTTACAACGCCGAGGGTAAAAATGTCAGCGGCGTGAATGGCTACAGCTCTCTGGTAAAGGGGGCGGACTGGGAGCGCATTACGGCTGTCGGCAGGGCTGGCAGGGATGTGGCGACGGTCCGCATTTACGCTCGCCTCTATACCGAGGGGAGCGTCTACTTTGACGACCTGCAACTGACAACGCCGGAACTGGTGGTCGACGAGCCGACGAGGCTCACTCACGTCGCCGGACAACCGGTGGATGTGCGGATGGTGATCTGGGCCAATAGCGGCTCCGCGCCTGCTGATGTCTCCATCGAAGCGACCCATGAGGGGAAGACGACGTCGTACCAACCGGCAGTGGAGCCGCTCGGCGAAAACCGCTACGCTCTCACGGCCACGCTGGCTCCGATTCAGAAGGGGCATTATGAACTCAATGTGAAGTCCAACGGAGAACTTTCCGAACGTACCGCACGGACGTATGCTTCGCATCAACAGCGCAAACCCGCGGGCCTGAGCGACACGGGCACGCTCCTCCATCGTGGGAAGCCGTTCTTTCCCATCGGTATTTATCATCCGCGGAACTATGCTTATTACAAAGCGGGAGGGAAGACTAACGGTATCGAGACGGCAAAGGAGAGCTATGCGCTGATCGCGGCAAATGGCTTCAATGCGATTCAGGGCAGCAGCACGCATAACCTTGACGATCTTGGCCGCGACCTTGATCTGGCGCATGAGCACGGACTCGTTGTGGATGTCCCGCTCTATGCGAACGGGCGCGTTGCCGCGAATCTGCCGAACTCGCTGGAGAAGGTGGCGCGCTATAAGGATCACCCCGCCGTGCTGAACTGGAAGATCAGCGACGAGCCGGATATCCGCCCGGAGATTGTGAACGAAGTCCCCGATGTCTATTACGCGCTCAAAGAGGCTGATCCGGATACGCCGATCGAAGTGACGCTGGCTACGGATCACACGCTTGATAGCTGGGCGAATTTCATGGATATCGTCCAGATCGACCGCTATCCGGTGCCCGGAGGAGAGCTCACGGCGGTGAGCGACTTCTCCCGGCTCGCTGCGCGGAGCAAGGCTCCGTGGCAGAATCTCTCCTATGTCGTCCAGTGCGGATGGAGCAAAGACCTCTCCAATCAGCCGACGGTGGCGCAGGCTCGCAGCATGGTCTATCTGGCGCTGATCGAAGGAGCGAAGGGCATCTGGTGGTACTCGATGTACGATCCGGGCTGGGACCTGACGCGGACCCCGCTCTGGCCGGAGATGAAGGCGATCAATGAAGAGATCCGAAAGCTCTCGGAGCCGCTGATGCTGGGGGAGAAGGTGGACGCGGTAAAAAGCAGCAATGCCGGGGTGCATTGCCGCGCCGTGAAGCATGATGGGAAGCTTTACCTGCTGGTGACGAATCCTCAGGATGTCGCTCAATCGACCACTTTAGCGTTGGCGGATCAGCAGGTGAATGCCGAGGGGACGACGCTGGAGGGCAAGTCTGTTTCGGCCAACGAAGGCGTTGTCACGCTGGAGCTGCCTCCGCTGGATTCGCGCACGCTGATCTTTAACTACCGGTAGTCAACCGATCCCACTTTTCTTTTGCTTATGTTTACCTGCTCCGCTTTTTCCATCCGTTCGCGCGCTCTGGCGCTTCTCCTGTTCGCATCGTGCACGCCGGTATTTGGCTCCTCCGATGCGGTGCTGATGCTCGACTTCGGGCCGACCGAGGCGACGGGCGAAAGCAAGACGAACAGCCCTTATCACTCGGAGAATGAATCGTTTAAGGAATCGCACTGGAACACGATTGATCTCGCTAATGTTGCTTCGGGTCTGGTCTTCGCAAACGGGCAACCGGCGGAGGGAGTTTCGATCACCTGGGGCGCTTCGGTGCAAAGCTCGCAGGTCGATTTCTCGCAGGGGCCAACCAGCTCCAGCGAGCTTGGCGCGGCGATCGACATTACGATGAACGGAAGCGTGTTCTCCGGTTCGTCGGTGGGGAAGGATGGCGTTTTTACACCGAAGCCGCTGGGGAATAATCTGGTAGGAATCAAGATCGGAGGGCTCGATGCGGGGCGGTATGAGGTCTATGTTGTGGGGCTTAATACCAGCAATGGAACCCGCTCGCAGTCGCCCTGCATCTTTTACGCTGCTGCCACGCCGGAGATCGGGACGTTTGATACCGCGGATCTTGAGCCTTCGGCAACGGCGCTGCTGAATCGGGAGGGCACGCTAAAATGGATCGAAGGAGCCAGCTATGTCAAAATGACGGTGGAGCTGGAGGCGGGCAATGATCTCGTGATCGTTGCGGGCAGCCTCGGACCGGATCAGGGCGGAACGGAGAGCCGTGGGTTTCTCAATGCCGTTCAGGTCGTTCCGGTGGCGAAGCCGTAGGACTCTCAATCTTTCCGGTATTCGCTGGGTGAGCGCCGCGTTTGCCGGTGAAACCACGAGGAGAAATGCGAGAGCGATTTGAAGCCGAGGTCGATGGCGATCGCTTTCAATGAAGCATCGGACCCTCGTACGCGGGCGACGGCTTCGGATAGCCGACGGCGCTCCAGATAGCGAAAGGGCGAGATACCGAACTGCCCGCTGAAGAGGCGACTGAAGCGCCCGGGGCTAAGGTTGACCTGATCGGCGAGCTGCACTTCCGTCAGGGGCAGATGCAGGGGGTGGTGATCCAGAATCCATACCGCTCTCACCATGCGGGGGTCCGCGATTCCGAAGCGCGACGGCGAGAGCCCGCGCTGTAGCAGTGTGGTGGCGTAAACGCGCAGCCACTGCATGAACGCTACCTGTACGTCAAGGTGGCTCTCAAGATCGCATGAGGTGTCGCATAGCATCCGGCCCGCCTCGGTGCTGTTCTTCCGCACGCGCCGCTCCAGCCGCAGGGCGGATGCTTCGAGGTCGGGGGATTCCGACGATTCCAGAAGGGTGCCGAGCTTCCAGTCGAAGAGCGGCTGACCTCCGGGCCATGTCCAGTGAAACCGGATGGAGAGCATCCGGGCGTCGGTCGAGAATCTCTGCCACCGGAGACCGTCATTGAGCAGCAGCCACTCCCCCGCCCCGGCGCTGAGACTGCCTCCGCTGCTGCGGACTTCCACGCGCCCTTCCCGGATCAGAAATGCCGATTGTCCGGGGATATACTCCTGAGTCTCCCGATACTTCGGGTCGACGGGGCCTTCGTAGATCCAGTCCAGCTGATACCGCAGGTTGGCCCAATCCGGCCAAGGCAGGGTACGGGAGGAGGGGGGATCACTCATCCTGCGGATTTTAGCGCGTTTTCCCAAAAAGAGATAGCGAAACCGCACGGGGTGTAATGGGCGCTATCTCCCCCCCAAAAAACGCCGCCGGGGCATGAGGGCTCCCGGCGGCGTTGAGAAGGGCTTGCGGCTGTCCGCTTACTCGCCGAAGATGGGCTTGATGTGGCGCTCAAGCAGGTTCTCGGTGACGTTCCTGCCGACGATGG
Organism: Chthoniobacter flavus; assembly: GCA_040392045.1. Classification (GTDB taxonomy): domain Bacteria; phylum Verrucomicrobiota; class Verrucomicrobiia; order Chthoniobacterales; family Chthoniobacteraceae; genus DATMFV01. The sequence goes on from JBEBWR010000173.1 coordinate 4,273, forward strand.
CGGCGTTCTTTTTCAGGGCGTCGGTGAACTCTGCGCCTTTCTCTGCGGCGACTTTGAAGGCGACGTGCAGGAGCTGGCGGAAGTGCAGGTTGTAATGCGGGTTGCTCTGGACGTGACGCAGGGTGTCGGCGAAGCGCTGGCAGCTCCAGCCGTCGACTTCGTCGGGGGTGGGGAGCTTGGCGGCGTCGATGTCGATGACGGTGGCGTACGGGGCGGCGAGCTCGTCGTAGCGGGAGTAGGCGGCGCGGTAGATGGATTTGACGAGGGCGTCTTCTCCGGCGTCGGCGAGGCCGATGAGCTCTTCGAGCCACGTGGTCCCGGCGGTCTTGACGTGCAGACCGGCGTTGTGCTTCTTCACGAGGCGCTTGATGATCGGGTAGATGGAGAATTTGTCGCTGCCGGAGTGGACGCTCAGCTTGAGCGAGGCGGGCAGGCCGAATTCGCGCACGGCGTAGGCGATGACGGCGAGGTCTTCGTCGAACTCTTTCTCAAACTGGGCGAGGTCGCCGACGTAGTCGACGCCTTTGTTGAACCGTCCGGTGAACTTCGGCGCGATGGTCTGGACGGGGACTTTCTCCTGCGCGAGCATGGCGAGGATGAGCAGCAGCTCCACGGGGGTCTGCGGGGTGTCGGTTTCGTCGACGGAGACTTCGGTGACGAATGCGGACTTTTTCGCGGCGATATGGCGGTAGATCTTCCCGGCCTCCTGAATGGCGGCGAGGAATTTCTTCGCGGTGGCGCGCAGCAGCTCTTCGGTGATTTCCAGCGGGTGGCTGATCCCTTCGATGCTGAGGCTGCCGATGAACTTGCGGTGAGATTCGACAAACTTCTCAATCTCTGCCTCCGGAGCGGCTTTGGCGACGAAGTCGGCGACGTCGAGGGTGAAGAAGTCGCTGGCTTCGATGAAGCCGTCGACGGTGGCGAGGCCGATGTGGTCGGCGTCGACGTGGTAGGCTCCCTTCCACCCGAGGGCGGCGACGGCGGCGTCGGCTTCGGCGCGGAGGCTCGGCGGCTGGGAGCCGACGATCTTATGCTCGCGGTTGGACTTGTTCCAGACCGGCGTGACCTGAATACCAAGCGCGGAGGCTTCGACTACGGCGCGAAGCTGGGCTTCGCCCTGATGCGTGAAACGGTCGCCCATGCCGATAGAGAATTTTTCGATAATCATAGCGTGCGGACGAGATTGAGAACTATCACGCGATAAATCGAGAAAAATCGCATTGCAGGAAGCGGTCCTTCGGGGTTGGATAGCGGGGTTCTTCCTGAAATATGAATTTCCTGACCGACGATTTTCTCCTTCACAGCGATGTAGCCCGCGAGCTGTACCACGGCTTTGCCGCGGATGAACCGATCCTCGACTATCACTGCCACCTCCCGCCGGAGCAGATTGCGGGGAACAAGCAGTTCCGCAATCTGTATGAGGTCTGGCTGGCGGGGGACCATTATAAGTGGCGCGCGATGCGCTCCAATGGCGTACCGGAGAAGTATGTGACGGGGGATGCGTCGGATCGCGAGAAGTTCCTCGCTTATGCGCGCACGGTTCCCCGGACGGTGCGCAATCCGCTCTATCACTGGACGCATATGGAGCTGAAGCGGTTCTTCGGGATTACGAAGCTGCTCAATGAGGAGACGGCGGAGGCGATCTGGGAGGAGGCGAATGAGAAGCTGGCGACGCCGGAGCTTTCCACGCACGGGATTCTGAAGGCGAATCGCGTGGCGGCGGTCTGCACGACGGACGACCCCGCCGATCCCCTGCCCCATCATGAGGCGATTGCGGCGAGCGGGCTGCCGACGAAGGTGTACCCGACCTTCCGTCCGGATGGCGCGCTGCTGGTGGATCAGCCGGAGAAGCTGGCGGAGTGGGTCGCACGGCTGGAGAAGAGCAGCGGAGTGGACTGCTCGGATCACGCCGGGTTTCTCACGGCGCTGGATGCGCGGCATGCGGCGTTTCACGCGGCGGGAGGGCGGCTTTCGGATCACGGGATGGAGACGATGTTCGCGGAGCCATGCTCCGATCAGGAGGCGGCGCGGATCTATGCTGCGGCGCGGGCGGGTCAGCCTGCGACGGCGCAGGAGACGGCGAAGTTCATCTCGCATCTGATGATTTATCTGGGGCGGCTCGACGCGAAGCGGGAGTGGACGAAGCAGCTTCATCTCGGCGCGCTGCGGAATGTGAACAGCCGCATGGCCCGGCAGATCGGGAAGGATGCGGGATTTGATACGATCGGCTCGTACCAGCACGCCGCGCCGCTGGCACGCTACCTTGATGCGCTGGATGCGACAAATGAACTGCCGCGGACGATCCTCTATAATCTCAATCCGGCGGACAACTATCTCTTTGCCTGCATGATCGGGAACTTTCAGGACGGCTCGGTGGCCGGGAAGATCCAGTTCGGCAGCGGCTGGTGGTTCCTCGATCAGAAGGAGGCGATGGAGTGGCAGATGAAT
>JBEBWR010000174.1:0-6676 GCA_040392045.1 Chthoniobacter flavus
CTGCTCCCGGTCGTGTAGGATTCAAAGTTGTCATGAAAGATCAGAACCGATGCGAATGACTGCGCTGCGGTTGTGAGGCATAGGATTCCAGCGGCCAGCATTGAGGAGGCTTTCATATCTTAGTTCTCTGATGGGGTTGGGGTTGAGGGGAGGAAAGGGGCTGATTCGATCAGACGGGCGAGATGCTCCCGCCATTTCAGGACATTGTCCGGGTTGAGCGTGAATTCATGAGCACTCTTTACGACGTTGTCGGGAACCACGAGAGCCGCCTGAGCCTCTTTTAGCCACTGCTCCTGTGCCGCGCTGAGCGACGACTTCCCGGTCAGCGCTTCCACCCGTGCTTTCAGGAGATGCCAATATGCGAGATCATCAAAGCCGTCGCGGAAGTTCTCCAGCCGGATGGATGACAAGGGGCGGCCGTCGGGCCCCGGGTAGGCAAGATAGCCTTCCCCGTTATAGATATCGTATTCGGAGAACGCGAGGGCGCAGGGGTCCCAATCGGTATAGGGACCGTGATCAATAGCTTTCCGGGGCGGCTTTCCCTTGAGTTGCCAACTGCGAAAGAGCGAGTAGTAGAGAAACCCGTCGGGGCGGTACTTCGCCGACATCGCCCCGTGCAGCAGCCGAAGCTCTATGGCGGGGTACTCCGTGAACTGGTTCGGGTAGGGATGGGCCGGTGTCTTGCAGTTATACCACCAGACCTGCTTTCCTTTTGCCCGGGCAGCTTCGGCCTTTTGCGGATCGTACTCGTGAATCAGCGGAACCCACGCGTCAATACTTCCGATCCCGCTCTGCGCCCCATAGGTGAAGTCCTGCGCTGTGGTGACCAGTGGCACATCAGGAAACGCCGCCTTCAACGCTTTGGTGATTTTTTCGAGCTGGGGGAACTGCTCCACGGGGAGTTCGTCCATGCCGTAGAGGTAGGCATGCTCCAACAGGTTGCGCTTCCTGGCTTCGTCGTAGATTGGCCGGATCTTTGCGACAAGCGCTGCAATCGCCCGATCCAGTCCTCCCTCTTTAGCGTCGGCACGGAGAATGGAAGGGCGGTCGAAGCCGAGGGGGTAGAGATTGAATTTCGCTGCCCGGCCCTGCTTTTTGAGATGTTCCAGAACCTCCCAGTCCGGGCCGCGCGGATCGTAAAGATTATCCCAGCCGATATAGTAGTCGGCCTGGAAGTCTGCGATTCGCAGCTTTTCCTGTTCCCAGTCGCCGGACGAAAACTCCTGGAAGTAGCGCTGGCTGTAGCTTGGGATAGCCACGGGAATCGGGGGTGTTCCCGGGAGGGTGAAGTCGCGGACGCGAATCTCAAGCTTGCGCGTCAAGGGCGGCGCATTTTCCGCCCGGATCACGATCTCTCCGCGATAGACTCCCGCCGGTTGATCCTTGGGCGCATGCGCACCAATCCAGAACGATTGTGCAACGTCAGGCGCGATATTCACGGTGGGCAGGAAGTCCAGCAACGGGTCGGGCCACCAACCGCTGTAGTCTACTTCGTAGGCCACCTGCGCCGTCCTGACATAGCCCACGGTCTGAACCTTTATCGCTTCCGCCGGAAGCTGGGTCCCGTCGGAAAGGACAAAAGGGCGGATTTCGACATGAACATTCCGAAGCTCCTGCCCGACCGGAATCACTACGAGTTGAATCCCCTCATGCTCGTTCCTCGCCAGACTGAGCGTCCCGTTCGCGCTTCGTCGCAGATCGGGAAGGGGCATCTCCTGGGGGATCACCTTCTGCATCGGGCTGACCCATCCTGCCACATAGCTTTGATCAGAAGAACGGACCGCTTCCCGCACGGCGGCCAGAGAAGGAAGACGCTGAATCTTCATCGCCAGAGCCTCCAGCCGATTCGCCAGTGGAGCAATGTCGCCCTCTTTCAACGCCGCAGACTCCGCTTCCCTTTCAAGATCCCCAAGATGGCGCTTCAGGTCCGCAAAGTCCCGATCCGCCCAAGCTTTGATATCGTCGGAGAAGGGGCGCAATGCTTCCTCAGTCACGTTTGCCGCATTGTGGCTTTTCGACAACGAAGGAGCTATCGATAAGTCAACAAGCTGCCTGATGTAATCCGTAGGGAGCTCCGGCGGCTGTTCGCCCGCTCGGAGTAGCCGGATGCCGGATACGTGGAGTTGAAAATCGGAGCCGGGCCGCGTGGCGTAAAACATCAGCGTCGTAATGTCCTGCCGATCCATCTGCTGCTTGCGGATGCCTTTCATCAGGATCTCCAGAGGGATCAAAGCGCGGAGATGTGCGCGCCGCTGAACCGTCACCTTCGTCCCTCCCCAGTTGGAGCTGGGGAGGGCAGAGGTTTCGGCGTCAACCGTTTTGATCCCCACCAGAGCTACGGCGTCCGTCGGATTTACCAGATCCACCAGCAGGCGGTCGTAGCCGCTCCAGTCTTTCGGAAAGGAGTTCTTCGTCTGCCACAACGGCCATTCCGGGCGACCGGGCTGCCATGCAGGAGCCGTCAGCATCAGGGAATACGAACCCTCCAGAGCGAACTTTGGCGATACACCGATACCGTCGCGCTTCAAAGCATTCTGTCCGACCTGCCATTGCCGAAGAGCCGTAGCATCGCGGAGAGGAATCAGCGGTTGGCTTGCTTCTGCCGGGAGCGGAAGAGCGGTGACGCCGGATATGCTCATAAGGAGGAGGAAGGGGCGGAGAGACATAAGGGGGAAGGCAGTGCTTGGAGCGCTCCCAATCTACCGCTTGCGGAGGCTTGCAAAAGGGAAAACTTATGGCTACAAAATGAGTCCATACCATGTTCCAAAGCCGGGCAGATCAGGCCGCCTCTCATCTTCGGAGGAAGATTAAGGAGGGGTATTGGCAGCATCAGCTTCCCGCTCAGCGATTGCTGGCCCGGGAGCTGGGGATCAGCCGGAGGTCGTTGTCTGCTGCATTGGCCGAGCTGGAGCGCGAAGGGCTTATTGATAACCGGAGGCAGGGCGGTACCCATATCATCCCACCGAAGGGAGGGCACCGCCTTGAGCCGTTATCGGTCGGGGTGGTCTTCTCCAGCGCTTTCAAAGTGTTTACCGAGCGCCATTTGACGATGCTGGAGACCATTCGGCAGATTTTTCAGTCTCGCCGGATACGGACGGAAGTCCACTTTGCTCCACAGCTTCGCGGCAATCGGGTTTCTGACCGCTTCAAAAAGCTGGTGGAGCAGAAACGGCACCACTGCTGGATTTTGAATGCACCGACGGAATCCATGCAGATGTGGTGCGCGAAGAATAGCATCCCCGCCGTTGTCCTCGGCGTGGGGCATGAGTCGAGCGGTCTCTCAAGCGTGGGCGTTGATCACTTTGCCCTTGGGCGACATGCCGCCGGGGAGATGCTGCGAAAGGGTCACCGGAGGATTGCCCTGATTTTGCCTGGTGATGAGAAGGGGGAGGATATTGAGAGCCGTCTCGGACTGCTGCACGGAGTGCACTCCTCAGGGCATCCGGACGCGCGCGTTACGCTGGAGCATCACGATCAGACGATAGCGGGAGTTTGCCGTCTCGCGGATCGCCTGCTGAATAGGGAATCCCGCCCGACGGCATGGCTGATCTGTCGGCAGGGCCATTTTCTTACGATCTTTTCCCATCTGCTACATCAGAAAATCGCGATTCCCGAGGAAGTCTCGCTCATCAGCCGCGATTCGGACATCTATCTAACCGATATCGTTCCCGAACCCACCCGATATGTCGCTAACTTTGAGTTCATGGCGCGACAGTGTGCCCGAAAGGTGTTGAAGGTGATGGATGGAACGCTTGTGAGCGCGGAGAATCTGCGGGTCGTCCCGGACTTTGCCCCGGGGAAAACATTGGGCGATGCCTTTGTCTGAGAGGTCGACTGGAGCCGCAAGCCCGTTAATGAAGCATCGTACGGAAGCTGCGCGGGGCGTATCCCACGTTCTTCTGAAACCACCGGCCAAATGATTCAGGCGTCTGAGAACCGAGGCTGAAGGCGATGCTTTTGATGTTTTCTTTCCCTCCAATCAGCGCAAGCCTCGCAAATTCAATCCGACGATCGTTCCAGAATTCTTTTGGGGTGATCTGATCTGTTTAATGAAAAGCCGATGAATCTGACTGACGCTCAGCAGATTCTCACTCCGATCACCTCAATCACGCTCGCTTCGGGCGTGGTGCAGATGGTGAAGGTCTCCTGATGGCTCGGCGAAATTCAACGCGGTGCGCCCTGCTCCCGCTGGCTCGATTGGCATCTGAAGAAGAAGGTTAGCCAATATGAACAAGGAGGATTTATGTTAGGATTTCGATTAGGATTACAGGGAGGCATGTCTCCTGTGCTTTTGGCTCGCCGTCGGGCACTCGATGGATTCCCTTTCCCTGGTGAAACGTTGACTTCGTTGCGTGCGGCGCAGTGGTACGTTGATGACCTTCCGGTCTCGGGCGAAACGGGAGCCGCGTATACTGTCAGGGTTCAGGACATCGGGAAATCAATCCGATGCGGTGATAGCAAACCGGTCACGGTCTGGCATCCGCGCGATATCCCTCAGGTCGCCTCGATGCGGGTGGCGTTTACTGGCGTCTATAATAGCAACTCCCCACTCACTCCGGCCACTGACGGACAAACGGTAATCGAGTGGCGCGATGTTTCGACCGGCGTTCCCGCAAGCCAGACCACGGGAAACCAGCAGCCTATTTATCAGGAAAACGGTTTCGGGAGCGGATTGCCTGCGCTGAAGTTTGACGGGGCAAATGACCGTCTTTTGATTCACAATAGCGAGCTTGGGTTTTTGACGGGTAAAAAGTATGCCTTGGCGATCATCGGCTTTCAGGACACCTCATCGACATTTGCGAGTGAGGCATGGCCGTTTGGCTATCATAATGGGGGCGCCCTTGCTTTGGCGACTGCTTCCAGTCTAACCGGGTCCAGCGCTTCATCCCGTGTTGATAATCTTAATTTGCTTAGTACTGCACCTGTGCCATCTACGCACGATGTGCAGGTGTTTTCGGGCGAGGTGGATTGCATCAACGGCAGGGTGGCGCTGCTGATTGATGGCGTCGAAGCAACCAGCGCCGGCACATCGATCTCAGTCATAGGTACGACGCCAACCTCTGGCGGCATAGGCAACAGCGGCATCGGGTCTGTGCCCTGTAATTGCAAGGTTTCGTGCTATATCACGCTCGCGGATTCAACCGCAAAGCCGCCCGCCAAAGACCTGAACAGACTACATCAGTTCGTTGGTCTGTGCTCCGGCATAAACCTCGGATTACCCATCATTTAATATGAACCGTTTCTTCAAAGTCGAACTAACAACGCTTAACGCCATCCGACTTCAGGTGATATCCGTGCTCGAACAGCCGAACGACCGGGCCGCAGAGCCGTGGAAAAACAACGGGGATTTCAACAACGGATCGCACGGCTACGTCGCCCTCGGGGAGCATCACTGTATTGGTGAGTTTGCGCCCTTGCTGAGCCAATTTATCGATGCTCCCGGCGTCGAAGAGATCGACGAGGCAACCTACCGCGCAGCGATGCCGCAGACGGAGGAAACGCTATGACACCTGAAAGCGTACAGAACCATATTGCCGACGCCGTCAAGGTCGTTGGCGTCAATACCACCGCATTCGTGATTTCCCTCGCATCCATCGAGACATTCTTCCGCATCGGCGCGCCTGCCTTCGCGATGCTCTACACTGGCATGAAGATGTGGGACTGGTGGGAAGAACGCCGCGCCAGGCGGAAAGCGAAGCGGGACGACGCGCTGCTGCCACTGCTGGCGCTCTGCCTGCTCTTTACTGCCTGCGCTACTCCAAAGCTCAGCCGCCACGCCGTAGCCGGAACGCAGCAGGTACAGGCGGCGACCGTGCATGTCGCCAAGGCTAAGGCCGCTGGAGAGCGCGCGCAGCAGAGTATCGCCACAGGCAAGCAGGCTGCGACCGAGCTGAAGCGCACCGCCACGCCTGCACAGAAACCACACGTGGAGCGACTGGAGCGATCCCTTGCCGAGGCCGAGCGGGAAAATCAGATCATGCGGATCTCGCTCTCGGAGGCCGAGCCGGCGCTCGCCGCCGCTCAGGCGTCGATTGATACCCTGGGAGTGAAGCTTTTCAAGGCCGAGGAAGATGCTCGGGATTACCAGCGCCTCAAGCTCTGGCTAGCGTTGTTTGTTGGCTTCGGCGCGGCCTATGTTGCCTTTCGAATGGTCCCTGCTGTCTCCGGGCCGGTGCGGTATTACGCTATGGCCGGGAGCGGTCTGGCAGTTGGCTTGATCACTTACTTTTTCATCTTATGAGCACACTACGCCGCTTCTTCTCCTCATGGCAGGGCCTCGCCGCCGGGCTGGTCGCCCTTGGAATCTACCTGCTTTTGCCCAGCGCCATTCGGTCCATCGACCCGTCCGCCGGAGTCTTCGATGCCGGCATCCTCCACGTCATCGGACTGGCCGCGCTGCTCTACTACCTCGGCATCTTCGCCACGTGGACCGGCTGGCAACTGGCCTTCCGATCACTGGATCGCGCCGCAGATCGGGATCTCGATGCGTGGTTCGCGTATATCCGCCCCCCTTGGCGCTACGTGGCCGTGCAGGGGAGCTTTGCGGGCATGGCTCTCTACTGGCTGGCCTGCCTTTGGCTGGCGATTCGGATTGCGTCATGAGCGAAGTGAATCCACTGAAGCGCCTGACTGGCGATTTGCTCCTTCTTTCGGTGGTGGTCGGGTTTGCCGCCTG
>JBEBWR010000175.1:0-6631 GCA_040392045.1 Chthoniobacter flavus
GCCCCGTCACCGGAGAGGATCGGGTAGCGAACATTCTGCGTGGGGTAGGCGGCGTACTCGGGAACGATTGTCGGGTGGACCGTTACTTTGGGCGGCTCCGCGGTAAAGATATAGGCATGCGTAGTGATCTCCAGATCGGGGAAATCTCCCGCCAGCGCTTCAGCAACTTTATTGAGCATCAGGAAATTTCGCGTTGAGAAGAACAGCGGATTTTTGGTCGCGTCCGTCGTGTCGGTGGTCAGCTTTTCCCCGTTGGGCAGCATGATCGGAGCCATGCAGTCGGGGCATCCGCATACCGTCCAGTTATCGGCGATGGTGGCGTGGATATACTCGATCTCGCGTCCCGGCAACGTTCCGAGGAGGTTCCGGATTCGGGCGGCAATGGCGTCCGCCGTCCCGGGATAGCTATAGCAGGGCTGTCGCCAGACGTTGTCGACCCGTACGCCATCGATCAGCGGCAGCACTTTCTCGTCATGGCCTTTGGCCTCCGAAAGCCAGAACATATAGCTTCCGCTATATCCCAGTTGAGCCCCCCGTTGCCAGACGAGGTAGTCATTGCCCACATGCATGGTCCACGGGGTGTTAAGGCCGTTTCTGCCGAGCCAGTCCTGAAACAGATGGGGATTCCGGTTGTTCCCTCCACGGCTGACGTGACGGTAGCTGAAAGCAGGGCGCGAGAGGAAATCCGCGTCTGAGAAAGCGAGCGTGGGCGTCTTCGAGTAGATGGCCGCGAACTCCGGGTTCGGGCGGGGCCAGATCAGGTCCGTATTGCGCTCCAGTAGCCGATGCACGCCGTAGAACGTTCCGCGGGGTCGGGCTCCGAAGACATAGATGTTTCCCTCTTTTGTCCGGACCGCGTAGCCGTCAGACCCCTCCAGCTGGCGGATGTCCTCCGCATTCGCCCATGCGCGACCGACAAAGATTTTCCGCAAGTCGCCTTTGGACGGTTCGGCCAGAAGGGCGGGGGATTGTCCCGTAATGGCGGCAATCCAGTATTGCAATTCCCGCGCCGCGTGTTCCTCCCGTGGGTCACACCCCGGCGCGAGGACGATCTCCCAGTCGGCGGAGAGGGCCGGTTTGGCAGGAGCGGTATTGGAACCCTCCAGCGGGATGAGTTTCGCGCTTACGATCACGTTCTCCCGCCATGAGGGAAGATGGTTGTGCCCCGTAGCGTAGAGCGCGCGCAGCCATTCGGCGTTTTCCGGGACGGTGAAGGATGCGCCCGGCTTGCGCTCAATAACGCCGATGAAGTGCCGCTGCGAATCGTAAACCAGCAGACGCGCTCCGGGCGCGCCTTGCTGCCCTTTGAAATCGTAGTGTCCGCCTCCGTTCACCGGGGTATAGTCAGTGAGCGCATAGCCATTAAGCTCTACCCGGAGAACGTTTCGGCCATCGCTTTCCGTGCGCTGCGTGTGGTAACTTTCTGACCAGCCGGAAGCATTTTCCTCTAAGAAGTCTCCATTGAGAAAGAGAGCTTCCGGTTCATATTTCTCCAGCTTCACATTACTGAGCGTGACACCGGGCGAGCGGGTCAGGAGCTGGAAGGCGGCCGCATCCGAGGGAGCATAGAAGAGATGGGTATAGTTTCTCTTCTGCGGCGTGAGTTTCTGCCATTCGCCTTCCAGCGCACCGTCGAAGGGAAGGTTTCCCTCGGCGTTTCGCAGGTGGATCGCATAACGACTATCGGCCGTTTGCCCTTCGGCATCAAAGGTGACGCGGTAAGCTGCGCGAGGGGTGAGGGGAGGCTCCGCAAAAACCGGAGAAGAGAGCCCCAACAGGAGGAACAGAATGAGCGCCTTCACTTTTGAGAGAATCTTTTTTGTTGAAGATGATGGGTTCGCAGGGCGTTGACTTTATAGTCAAACTCCATGAGGTCTTTGAGATTACCGATCTTGTCCCCACCCGCGCCAAGGCGTTCTATCTCGGGGAGCAGCACGGCCTCGCAGAACTCCGGATCGCCGATATAGGCGTCGCTCCAGTATTCCCTCAACTGATCGGAGACGGCGTGAAAGCGGTATCTCCCATACTGCAACAGCCCTTCCTCCATTGCCTGCCGCTGTTGCGGGGTGGGCTTTTCAAAGCGAACCAATCCGAACCGGCCGGTTTCGTGAACTTTGCCGCCCCACGTCATTCCGCCCGACTTTGAGAAGGGCATCCAGCGGATGAGGGTAAAGCGCCATTCGCCCCCATCGAGCGGAGCCTGCTCGTAGAGCGTATGCCAAGGGATGAAGACAAACGTCCCGATGCCATCCGCCAGCGGAAGCGACTCCACCCGCGTATCGTCCTTCAACGTGCGATAATTCGCGTGTGGCATCCCCCAGTCATAGAATGTCGTCCTGTTCGGATATGGAGCGATGTAGAGCTGGTAATACGGCACCTGCGTCAAGCCGGGGGCAAAGAACAGCTCATACGATTCCTTGTGGCCCGGCGAGCGCGGATCAATCAACTGATTGAGCAGATCTTTGATTAGCGGCTCTTTGGATTCGATATAGATATACCAGCCTTTTTCGTCGTAAGCCTGCCAGAAGGCAGTCTCACGCGGTGCGCTCTTGCTCTCCACCCTGGCGCCGCGGTCGACCAGCGCGTCGTTGGTCAATTCTTCGGCGCTGCTCCGGTCGTAAGGACCGAAGCGGGTTTCTTTACCTAACCCATTGCGCACGCGTTCGGACTGGCTCCATGCGGAGACGCCATAAGGAATGTGCTCCTCAAACTTGCAGGTATAGATCTTCTGCGCCGCGGGAAGCGGAGTTGTCAGCATGAGGAGGAGACCAACGATGCACCAAAGAGGAAGAAATCGGTCATCCGTCGTGGCCGCGGACCGGGCGCTCCCGCCCGGGAATCGTGGGAAAGTTCGGTTTTTCATTTCAGGAGGCTGTCGAGTTCGAGGATGTAGTTGATCATTTCCTGTCGGGCCGTGTTGAGGTCCGCCTTTTCCATGTCGGTCAGTTCCAGCCACATGAGGGCCTTACGCCCGAGGTGACGGGTGGCAAGTCGATCGCTGGCCTCCGCCTGCTGCGCCTTCTGTTTGAGCAGGGTGGCATAGCGGATATCATCGATGCCTTCGCGGAAGCCTTCCCATGCGATCGTGTCGATGACGCCGTCCTTCGTCGGGTAAACCATGTTGAAACTCCGGAAGGTGCTGCCCGCGGAGTCGTTCCACGTGTTCGCTTTCTGGCGTTCGTAGAGAGTGGGGTGCAGCTGGGAGTAATACTTATAGTTAAAGGAACCGTCGTAGTTTGCCTTGTAGCGGGCAAGTCCTTCCCAGCGGCGGAAGATATCGGGATTTTCCGGGCCGGTGTGGGGGCTGGCATAGCTGGCGATTTTGGCTCCGATAGCGTGCCATGTCGCTGCCTGCTCCCGCGTCGGCCAGCCTGCCTGATTGGCATAGCCGATCAGGTATCCGGCGAGATTAAAGTGCTTGCCGCGCGAGGTGGTGAGCCACCATTTCAGATCCGTGAACTCCTCCCGGTGTACTTCCTCTTCCCGCATCTTCCGGATCTGACTGTAGCCTGCCTCGTCCCAGTGAGTCGCATAGATATCGGTATGCCCGAGGATCTCGCGGACGACGTTCCGGAAACTGCGGAGGCGTTCTTTGAAAGCTTCGGGGTCTTTATCTCCCATCAACCAAAGCGGTTCGCTGGCGAGCAGCGGCCTGGTGGTTACGCCGGACGCTTTCAGCAGCGTCAGTTCCTCCCGAAGCAATTCCAGCCCCTTTTCGGGCTCCTTGCGCCATACATGCTGACTGACCTCCGAGCGCGGATTCCGTACATTATGTTTGAGCTGGTTTTCGTAGATTTTTTTCTGTTGTCGGATCGCCTGTTCTCTTGGGACGTTCAGCTTCTCCGCCAGACTGAGCACGCCTGTCGCATAGATCGTTACGAAGAAATCCTTGTCCGGATCGTAATAGGTTTTCGGGTCCGGCAGCTCGAAGGGAAGGACACGGGCTCTCACCTGTACGGCTCCAAGCTCCGCACCTTGTCGGGAGAGCGTTAGCGTGCCGGTATAATTTCCGGGGGTCGCATCCTGCGGTACTTTCAGCGTAATCCAGATTTGTTTATTCTCCCCGGCTTTCAGCGAGATCGGCTGTAGTGTCGGCGCATCGGCGACCGGCTCGGTAAAGTAGTTGAAGAACGCTTTTGCCTCTTCCGCCGGATAGCTGATCCAGCGGTACTCATCGCCTACCCGAAGAAAATTTCCCTTTTTTCCGTGATCCACACGGATGAGATTTTCATCATTGAGCAGCAGCTCCGGTACCAGTTCTTTGCGCGTGGGGTCGGCGAAGTAGCTATACCATGCCGTGCCGTCCTGATACCAGACCTTCACAACCTTTACGTCGAGGTTCTCCGCCGGAATTTCTCCAGCCGGGCCTTTCAGGCTGCTCGCCTTGAGGGTTACGCCTTCGAGGTCTTCCTTGGGAACGATGATGAAGGAAGCGGGCTCAAACTCTCCCTTCGCAGCAATGAAATGCACTTCATTCCGCCCGAGCACATCCGAAGGCAATTGATCCGGCAGCCGCAGGATGGAGGAAAGAGCCGGAACTTCATAGAGGTCCGGAACGGAAGCTGCTAGACCCGTTCCGGAGAGCGCCAGGGATGCGAAGGCAATCAGAGCGCCCGTCCTCCGCTTGCGTGGGGGCACAAAGCCTTTCAAACGATTCATCAACTCGATATTCATAAGGTCTGGTACGACGGATTCCGGGGTTACGACTGCCTTCCTTTCCGCAGACGCGCTCCATAGAGAGCGGCCGTCAGCCCGAGAGCGGCAAGCCATACGGTGGACGGCTCGGGGATGGTTTGAACCCAGATGTTCTGCGCATCCTGAAAATAGCGGAATTCATAGCCGTTGAGGGAAAACGTGTCCTGATCGCTAATGATGACGTTGTTGAAGACGAAGTTTCCGGTGATGCCGGTATCGCTTCGGAGGAGATAGAGCGGCGTGTCGGGAGTGGGGGCGCCGGTCAGATCGAGTTGCAGATTTACGCTGTCCTGAAGGAGAATGGCGTCGGTGACGTGGATAAAGTCGATGCCGGAGTCGAGTGTGAAGGTAAAGGTTGAGTCGGTCTCCATCGTGACCGCGCCGGTGATGTCGAGCGCGCGGGAGCTGGTGCCGCCGAGTGATGCGCCTGCGCGGATGAGCGTCGCGGTGGTTGACGCTCCATAGCTTCCCCCGCCAACAAGCGCTCCGCCATCGTATACCGTCATGCTGGAAGTGTCCGAGAGCGTCCCATCCAGCTCGAATCTTCCTCCGTGGACCCTGGTAGCTCCGGTGTAGTTGCTGTTGCTCGTTTCGGTGAGGATCACTGTCCCGGGACCGGTCTTGATGAAACTATGGGTCGAGCCGTCCGACAGAAGCGCGGATTCGAAGGTCAGCGTTCCGCTCGTGCTGTACTGGTGAACCACCAGCGCGAGAGGGGATAGTCCTTGTGAGACCGTCCTGACATTCTTGAAGGTATAATCTCCGGTACCTTCTTCCATGAGAATTTCCCTCGTCTGGAGATTCTGGCTTGTGCCGGTGGCGTCAATGGTTCCTCCTTCGGCGCCCTGGAGGGTTAGGGAGTTCACGACCCTTACGACCGAGAGCGTCAGGTCGCCGTTCAGCCTCGCCTGCATTGATTGGTTGTTGGCAGGATTGGTCAGGAGATCCACCAGTTCATCGTCCGTAAACCGTACGATCTTATTGCCATTTTCGGTGTCCGTTCTGGCGAATCCGGTTTTCACTCCGTCGGTGACAGTGCTCAGATGGAGCCTCGCGAGGTCGCCGGTGGTGGTTGTGGGTGCGGTGGAAAAGGCGATGGATGAACCGGCGGCGGAGATGTCAAAGTTGATCGTCCCATTCGCGGGATTGGTAAAGGTGGTTCCGGTAAAAGCGACCCCTGCTCCCGCGATGATTTTGTTGGCGGCATAATTGTAAATGCCGAGGCTGCCGCTATGAGTATAGTTGCCGCCCAGGAACTCAATGCTGGCATTATTGCCCGGGCCGTAGCCCCCTGCGGCGGTTCCAAGTTCAAGACGATTTGCCGAAATATTGGAACTATTCACGATCAGCTTTCCGGCGAGGATCTGCGTAACATCGGTGTAGCTGTTGGTCCCTTTTATTTCCACCGTTCCCAGTCCGGCTTTTCGGAACTGATAGGCACCTGAGATGTCTCCCTCCACAACGATGGCGCTGGCGCCATACCGTGCGTTGTAGGTCCGGTGACCGGTCATCGCCAGATCGAACCCGATCGTTTGGATACTGGTGCTGTGGTTAACGATATTTCCACCGAGATTGAGCGCGCTTCCATCCAGAATGAAGGCTCCGGCGTCCGCATTGAAATTGATGCCGCTGACTGATGTTAACTGTGCATTATTCGTCGACGTTTGAGCGGCTCCGCTGAAGTAAAGGGTTGCGCTCCCCGTGGGCGGGTTATTGCCCTGCCAGTTGCTTCCGATAGACCAGTTACCGCCGCTACCCTGCCAAATGTAATCGGCAGCCATGGATGTCGCGCTGGCTACGGTAAGGCTGAAGGCCGCCAATGCGAGGTTCGTCAGTGGGTTTCTTTTCATGGTCTTTAGTAGGGGGATCGGGTGGTTCGCTTTTCGGTGAGGGACAGGCAATAAACGGGCACGGGTGAGCGTGAACGCTTAAGCGG
>JBEBWR010000176.1:0-6623 GCA_040392045.1 Chthoniobacter flavus
GCCACGCTCACTTCATCGAAGGCTTCGGTCTTGGCCCCGTCGGCAAGCCCCGCACCTTGGTTCTGACCCCGCCTGCTGCGGCCACGAAGGATGGCACTCACTCACGGGAAAACCTTCGGGCATAAGGCGACTTCATCTCTCCTAAAAGTTCGTTCCGAAAAACGGGAATCTCCTTTGGTGCTGAGATTGCAATGCGGATCGAGTTTTGCTCAATCCTTGTAACGACAACTTCAATGTCATCGCCAATGAAAATGGATTCGCCGATCTTACGCGAGAGGACTAGCATGCGCCTTTTATATTCCCGATTCGGAATGGATTCAAGTATTTATTCCGCATGCGGAATGCGTGAGGCGGCACTCTTAGCGGGTGTCGAAGACCCTGGACAAAAAGCTTGCTGCGTTTTTGAAGAAAGCTCGCGGAGATCAGACCTTCGCCGAGTTTTCCAGGAAGACCGGTTTACCTCCATCGACCTTGTTCCGTTTGGAGAACTGTGAACAGAGCATTACCCTTGGCAGACTCCAGCAGCTCATGGATCGACTGAAATGCAATCTGTGGGAAATCTTCGGTAAGTAAGCTTTCCATTTTTGCTCTAAAGACGAGAGGTGCGACGATGGCAATACCTGACGGGCGACCTTGAAGCTTGACGGCTCGACAAGCAATGCACAGAGGCTCCTTTAGAGCCGCCCATGCCCTCTCCCTCATTAACAGACTTCACGGCGTTTCAATATTCAAGGCCTGACCCCGCTTGCGCTATCTCTGACCTCTCTATTCTGCATTGCCCCTTCGTCGGACGGTGATTGTCGTCCTTTACTTGCCGATCTTCAATATGGGGCAAACTTTGATAGTGAAATCCTAACGCCTATACCAAATCAGCGCCGTTCAGGTTTCTGGTTTGAGAGTAATTTGTGATGTTAGGGGGGCGCCTCCCCATCCTCTTTTCGCACTAAAGCTCGATTGCATTCAATTTCCAGTATCCCGTTAGGTGAAAATTGAATTGTTACATGAACTCTGTTGTTGGAGAGTTTGTTTGCAAATAAATCGTATATTCTGATATCCTCATCAAAAGTTAGGTGAAATTTCAGAATGGTCGCCTCCGTAAAAATCAAGCTTCCCGACTGATGCCCTGGGTATTCAGGCAAGTCTGCTAAATTCGAATTCAAGTCATCCACTTTTAAAGTGATTTCATTTGGTGCTTCTGTCGAAATAACAAGAGGCACGACATCATGAAAAGAAAATCGTTTATCCAACCAATCTAAAATTTCATCCATAATACAGTGAAAATAGAATGTTAGTCAAACGAGGTCAGTCAACAAATTTTGACTGACGGCGAATAGGCAGACACCTCGAGAATCTTGCCTGCGCTCCATAAGGCATTTGGATCATTTCTAATAAAATCGCATTAGCGTCTGCCCCGCACCGCTCCGAAGAGTCGGGCTTCGCCTGACCCGCGCGGCAGCGCGATGAAAGTCACGCAGTGACCCCGCGCGGTAGCGCGAAGAAGGTCCAGCGGCACGCTGGTTAGATCATTCTTGGGGCGAGCATGGCCAGTAGGGCGAGCATTCGGCCGGTTTGGCCTTTTTCGCGGCGGTAGGAGTAGTAGCTCTCCGGATTGGAAGCAGTGCAGTCGCCCGGGTCAACGATCTCGCCGACGCCCATCTCCGTGCATTGCCGGACGATCTCGGCGGCGAAGTCGATTTCGTAGTGCGGCGGACGGATGCAGGGGCTGAGCTGGATGATCACGTTCTGCGGTTCGCTCCCGAAGGCGCACTCCATCTTGCGGAGCATTGCCGGGACGATGCCCAGCTCTGTCCCTTTCTTCCCTGAGTGCGCCAGCCCGATGCACCCGGCAATCGGGTCGACCGCATAGACCGCGCAGCAGTCGGCCACGTAGATGCCGAGGCAGACGTAGGGGCGGTTCGTGATCAACGCGTCGGCTTCCGGTACGGGGGTAACCGTGGTCTCGCCCACCAGCGCCACGCTGTCGCCATGTACCTGCTGGGCGGTGATAAAGGGCATCCCGTCAAAGCCGAGGGTGTCCCGCGCGCCGTCGTGAAAATCCCGGAGCCGGAGCAGCGCGGTCTCGCGGTCCGTATTGACGTCGATATCGGGGACCCGTCCGATGAACGCATTCACAAACAGGCCGCCAACGGTGAGCGCGGGGTAGATTTCAACCGGAGTATTCATGACAGTAGGGGGGAGGAAGGTGAGCTTTGCTCCCTCGCGCGCTACCGCCGTTTCTGTCCGGAAGGCGGAGGGGTTTTCCACACCCGCCGCTTGGGCATGCCTTCGGCCAGCGGATCGCGGAATAATTGATTATACTCCGTTGCCATGCCGATGGCGCGATCAAAATCTGCCGAAGCGGCAATAAATTGATAACGCGCCTGTAGCGTCGTGGTCCGCGACTGGGTGAGCGCGACGGTGGCGTTGAGCAGATCAAGCTGCGTGCCGACGCCGGTGGCCAGCCGCTCGGTGGCCTGCCGGACCGCTTCCATCGCCTGATCTTCCGCCTTGTACTGGCTCACCACGGTCTCCAGTGCCTGCTGGAGATTCAGCCAGCTCTGGCGCACCTCCAGATCGACCTGCATGACGCTGTCGTCGTAGAGTATCCGGGCGGTTTCGATCCGCGCCCGGGACTGAAGGACATTTCCGTAGGTCTCAAAGCCGTCGAAGATATTCCAGTTTCCCTGCACGCCGAGGAACCAGCCGTGCACCGCCGCCGTGGCGTCATCGGCAAAGCGGTCGTTCTGCACGGTATACCCCGCCTGCGCCTGCACGGTGGGGAGGTACCCCGCGCGTTCGGCGATGAGATTCTGCACTTCGATGAGGATCGCTTCGCGCTGCGCTTTCAGCAGGGGACGGCGGAGTTGCGCTTCCCGTAGTGCTTCCTCCAGCGTGCAGCGCACGGCCGGGAGATCGAGGCTCCCGGCCAGATCATATGGCATTCCCTCGGGCGGCAGGCGGTGATTCTGCCCGAGGGTGCGCGCGAGCTGGAGCTGGGAGATTTTGGCGTTGTTGCGCGCCATGATGAGGGAGGGGAGCGCGTTGGCGAGGGCAACTTCGGCCTGAAGCACGTCAAACTGCGCGATGGTCCCGCTCTCATACCGCGCACGCTGATCGGAGAGCTGCCGCGTGAGCAGGGCCACCGTCTCTTCCTGTACGGTGACGAGCGATTGATTGAGCAGGGCTTCTGCGAACTGCTGGCGCACCTTGGCGATCACGGTATCGATCTGATCGCGGAGCCGGAAGATCGCCTGATGCTCGGCGTGTTTCGCCGCCCGGATCTGCGCCTGAATGCGCCCTCCGGCGTAGAGGGTCTGGGTCACTTGCAGGGTGATCTGCCAGCTGGTCGTCTGAGCAAAGGCGTTGGCCAGCGCGGGGGTGGGGGAGGCGGAGGGCGTGGAGGACTGGCCGGGAGTCGGGCTCGGCGTAGGGCCGGGAGTAGGCGTGGGCGTCGGTGCCGGGCGAGGGGTGGATTGACCCTCCACGCCCAGCAGGCTTTCCAGATCGTTAGCGCCCGCGCCGCTTCCCGCGAGCTTCTCATCTTCGCGCCGGTAGCTGGCGGAGAGGGAGACTCTCGGCA
Source organism: Chthoniobacter flavus (assembly GCA_040392045.1). Classification (GTDB taxonomy): domain Bacteria; phylum Verrucomicrobiota; class Verrucomicrobiia; order Chthoniobacterales; family Chthoniobacteraceae; genus DATMFV01. The sequence goes on from JBEBWR010000176.1 coordinate 3,581, forward strand.
GCGCCTGTGCGCGTACGGTGATCACCTGTCCCTTGAGCCGCTCCACTTCCTGACGCGCCCGGCGCAGGTCGGGATTCTGCTCCAGCGCAATGAAGACGGCGGCATCCAGCGAAAGGAGCTGTCGGACCGGCTGCGCCCGGAGGATGACGGTCGGCTCGCCCCTTGGCCTTTCCCGATGAACGGGGATGGCCCGAGGCGGACGGGAAGCGCGGGGGGGAGCGGCCTTGGCCGACTTCGCAGGCTTGGCTGACTCCTCCGGGCGTTCACTCCTTGCGGACCATACAGCCCCCAGCAGCATCCCGGGAAGGATGAGGGCGGCGGTAAAACGCTGGAGGACCACGTGCTCAACTTCGAGCGTGGTCCCCCTGTCACGTGCGGGATATACCCCGGCAGGACCCCTCTACATCCGGGGGACGGTGATCCCCCTCTGCGCCTGATATTTCCCCTGCCGGTCGGCGTAGGAGGTTTCGCACACCTCTTCGGCGGCGAGGAAGACGACCTGCGCCAGCCCCTCGTTCGCGTAAATTCTCGCGGGGAGCGGCGTGGTGTTGGAGATCTCCAGCGTCACGTGGCCCTCCCATTCCGGCTCGAACGGGGTGACGTTCACGATGATGCCGCAGCGGGCGTAGGTCGATTTGCCCACGCAGATCGTCAGCGTCCCGCGCGGGATGCGGAAATACTCCACGCTCCGCGCCAGTGCGAACGAGTTCGGCGGGACGACGCAGACATCGGTGGTGATGTCCACGAACGACTGCTCATCGAAGTGCTTCGGGTCGACGACCGTGTTGAAAACGTTCGTAAAGACCTTGAACTCATTGGAGACGCGCAGGTCGTAGCCGTAGCTGGAGAGGCCGTAGCTGATGATCGGCCCGTCCTCGGCGCGGCGGACCTGATTCTCCACAAACGGCTCAATCATGCCGCACTCTTTCGCCATCTTGCGAATCCAGCGGTCGGAATAAACTCCCATAGGTATCGTTTTCGGGTTCTTTTCGGGTAGGGGTGAGGCGTCCGCTTACTGGCAGGCTTCGCAGATGCCGCCGGTGCGCATGGCTTCGATGGAGCAGGCGATCTGGGCGTCGGTCTGCTGCTGGCTCGGCTCGCTGCGCCGCTCGCGGTGGCTGGAGTCGATGCCCGACTTGTTCATCGTGCGGAGGTAGTAGGTGGTCTTGAGGCCGCGCTCCCACGCTTCGCGGTACATGAAGCTGGCGGCGCGGGCGTCGTTCTCGCTCAGGAAGAGGTTCGTGCTCTGGGCCTGGTCGATCCACTTCTGGCGCACGGCGGCGCACTGGAGAATCCACGTCGGCTCGATCTCAAAGGCGGTCTTGTAAAGCCGCTTGAGGCGCTCGGGGATGCGGTCGATCGGCTGGATGGAGCCGTCGAAGTATTTCAGATCGGCGAGCATCTCGGCGTCCCAGAGGCCCAGCTTCTGAAGCTCTTTGACGAGGTGATCGTTCGTCCGGACAAACTCGCCCGAGAGGTTCGACTTCGTGTGGATATGCTTGTAGACCGGCTCGATGCACGGGGTGCAGCCCATGATGTTCGAGATCGTCGCGGTCGGCGCGATGGCGAGGCAGTTCGAGTTGCGCATGCCCTGCTTCTTGATCCTGGCGCGCAGTTCGTCCCACGGCATCCGGCTCTTGCGGTCCACCTGAATCGGCAGCCCACGCTCCTGCTCCAGCAGCTCCAGCGAGTCGAGCGGCAGAATCCCGCGCTCCCACTTCGAGCCTTTGTAGGTGGAGTAAGCCCCGCGCTCGGCGGCGAGGTCGGAGCTGGCGCTGTAGGCGTAGAAGGCGATGGCCTCCATGATCTCGTCGTTGAAATCGACGGCCTCAGGGGTGTCAAACGGCGTGCCGCGCTGGAAAAGCGCGTCCTGTAAACCCATCACACCCATGCCGACGGGGCGATGGCGCAGGTTGGCATTGGCCGCCGCTTCCACGGGGTAGAAGTTGATGTCGATCACGTTGTCGAGCATCCGCATCAGCGTGGAGACCGTGTTGCGGAGTTTGTCATGATCAATGCTGCCGTCGTCGCGCAGATGGTTCGGGATGTTCACCGAGGCAAGGTTGCAGACGGCGACCTCGTCCATGCTGGTGTTCAGCTCGATCTCGGTGCAGAGATTCGAGTTGTGAATCACGCCGACGTGATCCTGCGGCGAGCGGACGTTCGCGGGGTCTTTCCAGGTCATCCACGGATGGCCGGTCTCGAAGAGCATTTCGAGCATCTTCTTCCAGAGCGCGAGGATGCGGACCTTGCGGCCCCAGAGCGTGCCTTCCTCCACCTGCTTTTCGTACTGGAGGTAGCGCTCCTCAAAGGCGCGCCCGTAGAGCTCCGGCAGGTCGGCCACGTCGTTTGTGCGGAAGAGGGTCCATGATGCATCCTTGGGCAGCTGGCCTTCGGAAATCATGCGGAGGCGCTTCATGAACAGGTCGGGAATCCAGTGGGCCGTGTTCATGTTGTGCGTCCGGCGGCGGTCGTCGCCCGTCTCCTTGCGGAGGTCGAGGAAGTCCTCGATGTCCGCGTGCCACAGCTCCAGATAGGAGCAGAGCGCGCCGGGGCGTTTGCCGCCCTGATTCACCGCGATGGCGATGTCGTTGGAGACTTTCAGGAAGGGAATGACGCCGGAGGATTCGCCGTTCGTCCCATGAATGTGCGCGCCCGTACCGCGAACTGCCGTCCACGAGCAGCCGAGGCCGCCCGCCCACTTGGAAAGGAAGGAGAAGCGGGTCCACGTCTCGGTAATCTCCTCAATGGAGTCGCCGCAGTAGAGCAGGTAGCAGCTGGAGAGTTGCGGGATGACGGAGCCGGAGTTGAAGAGCGTGGGCGTGCTGGAGCAGGCGCGGCGGCTCTTGTAGAGATTGTAGAACTCCTGGGAACGGGCCTCGCGATGATCCTCGCGAAGCGATAGCCCCATGGCGACGCGCAGCCAGAACATCTGCGGCGCTTCGAGGCGGCGCTTGCGGCCCGTCTGCGGGTCGCGCTGATGGATGAGGTAGCGGTCGTAGAGGTTCTGGATGCCGATGAAGTCAAACTGGAGATCGGCGTA
>JBEBWR010000177.1:0-6622 GCA_040392045.1 Chthoniobacter flavus
GCCAGCCGGAGAGCTGGGTGCATAACCGCATTGATGACGATCTGACGATGGGCGATCTGCGGAAGTTTCTGAATTCGCGTATTTCCCAGCTTCCCCCTTTCCAACGGCAGGCAATCGAGCTGGCGTTCTTTCAGGGGATGAGCCAGCGGGAAATTGCGATTGCGACGGATACCCCGCTCGGGACGATCAAGACCCGCTTGGAACTCGGCCTACGAAAACTCTCCGAGTCCGTCCGCTGCATCCGCCACAAAATCTAACCAGACTGCGTCTGGACTTCTTCGCGCTACCGCGCGGGTCGGGCGGAGCCCGACTCTTTGGAACGGGTGCGAAGGGATAAAATACGGTGTTTTGATTTACGGGCGCCTGCCAAAAATCGAGGGCGGCGCCTGATACCGGGAAGGCGGGCCTGAATGGCGTTAAGATAAGGTCTCCTTGAAAACCGTAGACCCCCTCGTTCCCAAACTCTATTTGGGAATGCGCTTGTCTGCGCAACTCCATTGCGCAAAGCCTCTTGGACTCAAACACCGAAGAGGGGAAATAGAATTTCGGGGACAGGGAATGTTCCCAAATGGAGTTTGGGAACAAGGAATCCCGACGGTTTCCAGAAAAACCCCGCTTAACGCCCTTCAAATCCGCCCCCCGTTCTTTCACGGACTCCCTTCCCCTACCGCTCCACTAACCAGACGTCCAGCCACCAACCGCTGGCCTTTGGCCAGCCAGAACCCCACGCAGTGGGCTACTTCTTTGCCATCCGGCGGAAGAGCCACGCACCCAGGCCGATAAAGATCACATTCGGTAGCCAGATGAGCAGGTGAGGGTAAAACTTCGGGTTATCCCGTACCGTCTCGGCCAGAATGATGAAGAAGAAGTAGATGAAGGCCACCATCAGCGAAAAGAGGAAGCCGACGGAGGTCTCCTTGCGGTGGGCGGTGATCGCCAGAGGCACGCCCACGAGCGCAAAGGCAAAGGAGGCGAAGGAGAAAGAGAAGCGTTTGTTCAGCTCGGTTTTCGCCGCGGTGATCTCTTCCTTGCTCTTTTCCCCGGTGTAGCGGATCAGCTCCTTGAGCGTCTGCTGGCTGACGCTGCGGCGGCGCTTGTTCTTATCGTAAAGTTCCTGAAGCGAGATGGGAAATGTGCCTTCCCTCATGGTGATCCCTTGCCGGATCTTCGCGAGGTTCTTCGGGTCGGACTCATCGCGCTGCTCGTAGCGGGCCTCTTCCAGCCGCATGAGGACCTGCTGGTTCTCCAGATCAGTTTCCAGCTGGCCGCGATGGGCGTGCACCATGTTCTCCAGATCGCCTTTGTTGCCGACGTTGTAGACGAGAATATTGTAGAGCGCGGTCCCCTCCTTGCGCTCCACGTAGATCTTTTTCCCGGGGAACTCCTCAATCACCTGATCGCTGCCGAACATGGCGATGGGGTTGCTCGTGGCGATATTGAAAAGCGTCGCCTTCATCTTCTCCTCCGCGCGCGGGGCGACATCGACGTTGATCCAGAGGCAGATCGCGCAGGAGAGCAGCGCGAGCACGCCGACCGGCGTACAGATCCGCGTCATGCTCACGCCGCTGCTTCGCAGGGCGATCAGTTCGTTCTCCGCCGAGAGCTTGCCGAAGACGAGGAGCACGGCCGTGAGGAAGCCCCACGGGATGGTAAAGGTAAAGGAGAAGGGGAGGATGTAGCCGATGAAGCTGAGCAGGTACTCCACCGGGACATCGTGGTTGACCAGCAGGTCGAGGAGCTGCTTGAAGACGTTCCCCAATACCAGCACAAGGCTCAGGACCGCCACCGCGAAGAGCGTGGTGACGAGAATCTCTTTGCCGAGATAGCGGTCGAGGATTTTCATGCGCGGCGCATTTTTCGGGGAACAGGGGGCGGATTGCAAGCCTCCCCGATGTTTTTGCCCGGTTTTTTGAGCAGTCTGTTAACGCCCCGTTTTCATCCCCGATTGCTGCCGCACTTCTTTCGCCGAGGAGCGCACCTTGAGGAGACTGGCCAGATAGGAGTCCTTTGCGGGGAGCTGCGCCGCGCCGTTGATCCGTTCGGGGTGCTCCAGCCGGGAGAAAACGGCCCAGGCGATTTTTTTCTTCGGGACGATTTTCTCTCCATAGCCGTCCGGCTGATTGCTCGACCAGAAGCGGACACCCGGCTCGCCGTTGATCGTCTCTTCGCCGAGGAAGATCACGGAGTGTCCATGTTCCCGCTGCCCGACCTCTTTGGTCCAGAAGATCTTCATGAAGTCGCCGGGACGGGCATCGGCGTAGCTCTCAAAGTTCCGCCCGAGTTTCAGTTCATGGAAGAGGCGCGGGGTGCCGGGGCCATTGGCGTTCCAGCGGCCCCAGAGGCCGTGGCCGTCGGGCTGGCCTTTGATGAGCAGGGCGTTGACGGTCGCGGGCGCGAGCTTGAGGCGTCCCTGCTGCTCCAGCGCGGTTAGGGTTTTGAGAAAGATAAGGTAGGTCGCTCCCGAGCAATAGCTGGGCCGAGCCACCTGCGGGGCTACAACGAGATGCTCGCCCTTCACCCCTACCGACTGCCGGAGCCGCTGCGAGGCAGTGCTTGTCACCGCATAGCCGCCCCCGCGCGGGACTGTACGGACCTGCTCCAGAACGAGGCGGTTCAAGTCCTCGGCCCGGAGCAGGGCGGGAAGTAGCAGGAGCAGGCTCAGCAGGACACGCAGCATAGGGAGCTACTCTCCCTGCTTTACGGCTTTTGGCAAGACCGGTGCCATGCTTTTTCCGCCTCTGGGGAACGGCTTTTTCTCCCGCGCCAGCTCGCGAAGGGTATCAGTGCGTCCCCGGTTTCCCTCCCAGAAGCGCTCGATCTCTTTCAGAAAGGCGAGGACCGCTTCGGTTTCCCCGAGCTCGGAGAGCTGGGAAGCGAGGGTGCAGTCAGGGCCAAAGGAGTCGAGCTGTGGAGAACCGGGGGTCCTTGCGGCAAGGAGAAGCTCGCGCTTGGCTCCTTCGATGTCTCCGGCGCGAAGCGCGAGCTGACCGAGGACGGAATGGCCCGTGTAGATCGCGTTGCCTTGGTTCCAATGCGCGGGGTGGGTCGGGGCGGCTTGGAGCGGGGCGGATTCGAGCATCTCCTCCGCGTAGGCTTTGGCGCGGGCGTTCTCTCCGGCGTCGAGGGCGGCGAGAGCGAGGTTGCTGAGATAGATCATGCGCCGCTCCGGGGAGCTCTTTTTGGCGACCCTCTCCCAGAGCTTTAGCCGGGTGGGAGCGGCAGCCCTGATTTGCTCATCCCCCGCCGGAGTCGCCATACTCTGAATGTCTGCCAGACGAGCCATCAGGGTAAGGAGTTCCACATTCTCCGGTTCCAGAGCCAGCCCCTCCTCCAGAAGCTTCATCGCGCGCGGGGAATCTTTGGTAAGGTAGAACCTTGCCGCGTTCATGAGGATGTTGGTGTTTTTCGGGTGCGCCTTGAGCTGTTCTTCCCACGCCTTTGCGGCGTCGGCATAAAGCTGTGGCTCCAGTACTTTATCCGGTCCCATCGGCGGCAATCCGGAAAATGGGTCGGCGGGGCGATGTCTGATCATCCAGAGGATCAGTTCGCTCCGTCTTGCCATTGCTTTGCCTCCTGCCCGACGATGCATCATTGAATAGGCGATCAGCTTCTGGCGATTGACGATATTCTCAGGCGCGTCCGGGGCCTTGGCAATTTCTGCTTCCAGCGCATCGGCCTGCTTTTCTGTAAGCTTGAATCCTGCAACCTGCGCCGTACCGGCCGCCAGCTGAGCGGCGGCGCCCGGTGATTCTGTCGGTGGCGTGGGCGATTCTGCCGCTTCGCGGGTCAGCGCGGTGAGGCTCAGGAGCAGGATCAGCGCGCCGCCGATGAGCACCCCTTTTTTCCCGGGTGGAGTCACGCGGACGATGTGAAGGAGGCGCTCCTTGAGATGGCGCGAGGTGTCGATCATTCCGACCACGGGGCGCGCTCCCGGCTCCGCGCCCTCCACGAGCCGCAGCAGCGTCTCGCCATAAAGGCGGCGATCGGCGGCGTTGCGGTGCGCGAGGGCAAGGGCGTCGGTCGCCAGCTCCCGGTCGTGGCGCATGGCGCGAAAGGCAAGCCAGAGGAGGGGATTGAACCAATGCGCGATCTGGAGCCCCGTGACGACGGTATTGAGCGTCACGTCAAAGCGCCGCAGATGGGCAAATTCATGCAGGAAGATCAGCCGAAGCTCCTCCCGTGAGGCGGTCATCCGCTCGAGGAGAAGCAGCCGCGGGCGCAGCAGACCGAAAAGCGCTGGGGTGGTCACGCACGGCGTCTCCACGATCACCGGCAGCCGTCGGCACCCCATCTCTCCGGCGGCTTCGCGGGCGAGTTCCAGCAATTCGCCCTCGTTCACGATCCGCGCCCCGCGTAAAGAGCGGCGAAAGCGGAGGTAGGAGAACGCCGCCGCTCCTGCGAACCCCGCCGCGCCCACAGCCCAGACGAGCGTGGTCCACTGCATCCACGACCAGCGCGGCTTCATCGTCGCCGTGGCGACGGACTCCTTCGGCGTGACCTGCGGTGTCACCGGTGCGGCGACCGGCAGCGGAGCCGTCACCGGAAAAGGCACCGCTTCATTCACGCTAAACCGGCTCGCCGGGAGATCCGGCAGCAGCAGTCGGAGGACTACGAGCAGCCAGAGCCGGTACCGCCACGCGGGCGTGAGCCGATTTCCCAGCGCAGCGCGCAGCAGCAGGATGATGGCAGCGAGAATACCCGCCTGCCACGAGGTTTTCAGGAGCCAAAGAACGTCGAAGCTCATTTCCCTTCCTCCTCGTCCTTGAGCAGGTTGCGCAGTTTGCGGAGCTGCTCGGGCTTGAGCTTGCGCCTTTCGGCAAAGTGCATCAGCAGCGGGAAAAGGGAACCGCCAAAGACGCGCTCCATCATCGAGTCCACTTCCTCGCCCACGCACTGATCCCGCGCCACCAGCGGTGTGTAAAGGTACGAGCCGCCCTGAGGCTCGGCGGCGAGCGCTCCTTTCTTCACCAGCCGCGCCAGCATCGTGCGAATGGTATTGGGGGCCCAGTTGCGCTCTTCAGGAAGGAGGGTGATCAGCTCGGTGGCGGTGAGAGGATGGCGCTGCCAGAGGACTTCCATCAGCTCCCATTCGGCTTCGGAAATGCGGGGGGATTTTGCCATGCGCAAAGGAATACTACATCTGTAGTTTCCTCGTCAATGGAATTCAACTACAAGTGTAGTTTCCCTTATCGCTGCAATCGTCGCCGGACGTCCGGGGGGAGTTCCGCCTGGTCTTTTTCGATCGTGAAGAGGGGCGGGAAGCCGAGGAGGTCGGAGAGGATACCGCTGTTGGTCGCTTCCGCGACGACTTCGCGGGGATCGGCGGTGGGGTCGACGTTGTTGACGATATACCCGGCGAAGGGGACGCCGCTCTGGCGGATCAGCTCGATGCTGAGCAGTGCGTGGTTGAGCGCGCCCAGACGGTTGCGGACGACGAGGATGACGGGCAGCCCCATCTCGATCGCAAGATTCGACACGTAGTAGTCGCGGGTGATCGGGACGCGCCAGCCGCCGACGCCTTCGACCAGAACGGATTCGTGCCGCTCCCGCAGCTCCAGATAGGCGCTGCCGATGAGATCAAGATCGACCGGGCGCTCCTCCACCATGGCGGCGGTGTAAGGAGCGGCGGGCGTACGGTACCAGATCGGGTTGATGAGGTTGATCGGCTCGATTCCGTCGCAGGCGGCGTGGAGCATCTCGGCGTCGTCGCGTTCCCCGGCGCAGATCGGCTTCATCCCCACGGCGTCGATCCCCTCGCGCCGTAGGGCGCGGAGCAGCAGGGCGGTGCAGTAGGTTTTGCCCGCCCCGGTGTCGGTACCGGTGATGAAGAAGCTCATGGGACTTCCGCTCCGATGCGGCTGAGAATGGCGGCGGCGATCCCGTCCGCGAGGGCTTCGATCTGTGCGGAATCGCGCCCTTCGATGAGGAGGCGGATCTTCGGCTCGGTGCCCGAGTAGCGCAGGAGGACGCGCCCCGCGCCATCCACGACGCGTTCGGCGTCCTTCACCATGGCGAGCACTTCGGGCAGCTCTTCCAGAGGCGGCTTCTCGCGTACGCGGAGATTCCGCTGAGCCTGCGGGTACTTGCTCAGGCACTTCTTGAGCTGCGAGAGCGGCAGCCCCGTCTCCTTCATGATCCGGAGAATCTGGAGCGCGCTGACGATGCCGTCGCCCGTGGTGGAGAATTCGTTGAAGATCATGTGGCCGCTCTGCTCGCCGCCGACGTTGTAGCTGCCGCGCATCATCTCGGCGATGACGTAGCGGTCGCCGACTTTCGTGCGGAGGACGCGGCCCCCGGCGCCGACGATGGTTTCGTCCAGCCCGAAGTTGCTCATGACGGTGGCCACCAGCGTATTGTCCCTCAGTTGGCCCTGCTTGAGCAGGTCGAGCGCGGCGATGGCCATGATCTCGTCGCCGTCGACGACTTCGCCGTTCTCATCACAGAGGAGAACGCGATCGGCATCGCCGTCGTGGCTGATGCCGATGTCGACATTGCTCTCTTTGACGATCCGGGCAATCTCTTCGGGGTGGGTGCTGCCGCAGTTGGCGTTGATGTTCCGCCCGTTCGGCGCGTTGTGGGCGACGATGACTTCCGCGCCCAGCTCGCGCAGGATGCAGGGGCT
>JBEBWR010000178.1:0-6605 GCA_040392045.1 Chthoniobacter flavus
TCTGCCCGCCGAACTGGACAATCGCGCCCCAGCAGCCTTCCTGCTCGTAAATGTTGAGCACGTCCTCCAGCGTCAGCGGCTCGAAGTAGAGACGGTCGCTGGTGTCGTAGTCGGTGGAAACCGTCTCGGGGTTTGAGTTCACCATCACGGTCTCAAATCCCGCTTCGCGCAGCGCGAACGAGGCGTGCACGCAGCAGTAGTCAAACTCGATGCCCTGACCGATCCGGTTCGGGCCGCCGCCGAGGATCATGACCTTCTTGCGGCCATCCGGCGGCATCATCTCATTCTCGTCGCCGTAGGTGGAGTAGTAGTAAGGGGTATAGGCTTCAAACTCCGCCGCGCAGGTGTCGACCAGCCGGTAGGTCGGCTGAATGCTGCCAACCTTGCGCTGGGTGCGGATATCCTGCTCGGAAATGCCGGTGAAATGGCTGAGCTGGCGGTCGGAGAAGCCGTACTTCTTCGCGCGCCAGAGCGGGATGTCCTGCGGGTTGTTATCGTAGATCACCTCTTCGTTCACCAGCTGACGGATCTGCTGGAGGAACCAGCGGTCGATCTTCGTGAGGTCGAAAATCTTCTCCACGTCAAACCCCGCGAGCAACGCGTAGCGGATGTAGAAAATGCGCTCGGCGTTTGGGGTGACCAGCTTGCGGGTGATGAGATCCACGTCCCACGAGCCGTCCGGCAGCAGGGAAGGGAGGCTCTTGCCGTCGCCGCCAAGGCCGAAGCGGCCGATCTCCAGCGAGCGGAGCGCCTTCTGGAGCGAGTCCTTGAACGTCCGCCCGATGGCCATCGCTTCGCCCACGCTCTTCATCTGCGTGGTCAGCGAGGTATCGGCCTGCGGGAATTTCTCAAAGGCAAAGCGCGGGATCTTGACCACGCAGTAGTCAATCGTCGGCTCAAAGCTTGCCGGCGTCTCGCGGGTGATGTCGTTCTTCACCTCGTCGAGCGTGTAGCCCACGGCCAGCTTTGCGGCGATCTTCGCAATCGGGAAGCCCGTGGCCTTCGAGGCCAGCGCGGAGCTGCGGGAGACGCGCGGGTTCATCTCGATCACGATCATCCGCCCGTTCTCCGGGTTGATGGCAAACTGGATGTTCGATCCGCCCGTCTCCACGCCGATCTCGCGGATGACGGCAAAGGAAGCGTCCCGCATCAGCTGGTACTCGCGGTCGGTCAGCGTCTGGGCCGGGGCGACCGTGATGGAGTCGCCGGTATGGACCCCCATCGGGTCAAAATTCTCAATCGAGCAGATGATGACGCAGTTGTCCGCGCGGTCGCGCATCACCTCCATCTCAAATTCCTTCCAGCCGAGCAGCGACTCTTCAATGAGTACCTCGGTGGTGGGCGAAAGATCGAGCCCGCGCGCGACGATCTCCTCGTACTCCTCGCGGTTGTAGGCGATACCGCCGCCTGTGCCGCCGAGCGTGAAGGCCGGGCGGATGATCAGCGGGAAGGTGCCGATCTCCAGCGCCACCTGCCGGGCGTCCTCCATGCTGTGCGCAATGCCGGAGCGGGGGACGTCGAGGCCGATCCTGACCATCGCCTCCTTGAATTTCAGACGATCCTCGCCCTTCTCAATCGCCTCGGCGTTCGCGCCGATGAGCAGGACTCCGTGGCGCTCCAGCACGCCGTTGTGAAACAGCTCCATCGCGGTATTGAGCGCGGTCTGGCCGCCGAGCGTCGGCAGCAGGGCGTCCGGCTTTTCCTTCGCGATGATCTTCTCGACGATTTCGGCGGTGATCGGCTCGATATAGGTGCGGGAGGCGAACTCCGGATCGGTCATGATCGTGGCCGGATTCGAATTCACCAGAACGACTTCGTAGCCCTCCTCGGCAAGCGCCTTGCACGCCTGAACGCCAGAGTAGTCAAACTCGCAGCCCTGTCCAATCACGATAGGGCCGGAACCAATGAGGAGGATTTTCTTGAGATCGGTATTCTTGGGCATGCGAGAAAAAACGTGCCGGGAATTAAGAAGGGAGCCAAGAGATTTATCAACCTGAAACCCGTTTTCCTCTCATTCTCCGCCAAAAAATTCCGTTTTGTGCGTTTTGTTACGGTTTCGGAGCCGGGCGAAGCAGGAGCAGCCCTGCAATTTCGTACTCCGTCTGAAAGGTTCGCTCCCCACAGCGCTGCTCCCAGTAGGCGAGCCGTCCGCGGCGGGTGATCAGATAGTCGGGGCACTCCGCAGAGGCGGTCTGAAACGGAAGGTAAAGACTGTCGAGGTAGAAATAGAGGCTGCTGGCCCGGTAGCGGCTGCTGTCCACCGTCAGTCCGTTTTGCCCGAGCGAAAGGTGATTGGCGACCCGGGCGATCTCCACATGGGAAAAAAACGGGGCAAACCGCGAGCCGATATCCGCGCAGGCATAGCCGAGCGGGATCATCGCGCCAAAGAGTCCCACCATGGCAAACCGCCGGTGATGATACAGCTCCAGCACGAACACCGCCGCCAGCCCCAGCACGAACGCCAGCAAAGCCAGAAAGATCACCGAGGCGAATGACTGCCAGAAGAGCGCCGGAATCGCCGCCAGCGAATCGTGCAGAGGCGGAAACACCCCCCCCGCCAGCTTCGGGAACGAACCGACCACCAGCAGTACCCCCAGCCCAAGCACCAGCACCACGCCCACCCCCCGGAGCAGCGCCCGCTGCGAAGTGATCTCCAGCGCCCGCGCCGCCCAGAGCGCAAAGGCCGGCCAGAGCATCATCGTATCAAAGAGACTGCGCGTCGGAGAAAGCGCGATCACCACCGCGCCGCAGCCCAGCCAGATCAGCGGCAGCCCTTCCTCCCACTCCAGCGCCCGCCGTTGCATCAGCCGCTGCCCCAGCCGCCAGAGCGCCGGAAGCAACAGCAGCGACCACGGAAAAAGCAGCAGCCCCTGCCAGCCGAACGTCTGGCCGAGCGACGCCAGCGGCAGCCCCGAGGGTACGCCCCGAAACCCCGATGCCCATGCGCAAACCGCCGTCCCCGCCAGCAGCACCGCCGCCTCCCATGAGAACAGCCCCCGGAAGCGAATCCTCGCCGTCCGGTAACAGGCCATCAACACGCCCACCGAGAGCGCAATCGTCCCCACCGGCGTCCATCCGCCCGAGAACCACGCGCAGACCCCGAAGACCCACGCAATGAGAAGCCACTGCCGCCGCGTTCCCCGCTCCTGATAAGCACAGACCAGCGCATGAAATACCGCCGCGACAAACGCCATCTCCAGCGGCGCGGAAGAGAGTACGCGCCCGAGCGTGAACATCCCCGGCGTACAAAGCAGTAGCATCCCCGCCACCAGCCCGCGCCACGTCCCCCCGCAGCGTTCACCGATCCGCAGCGCGAGCCAGATCGCCGCCAGCGCCGCCAGCGCCGAAGGCAGCCGCGCCGCCGTCTCATTCACCCCGAAAAGATTCATCGACCCCTTGCAAAGCCAGACCGTCAGCGGCCCCGAAGGAGAGACCGTCTCCACCGGCTCGCGTCCCAGCACCAGCATCCGCGCCGCCCCGGCCAGCTCTCCCTCGCGCCCGTCCATCAGCACGCTCCACCCCGCCGTCAGCCCGAGCAGGATAAACGCCAGCAGCATCACCATGCCCCGGACCATCCGCGGCCCCAGCGGCGGCCGGAGAATCAGCGGCGGCAGCAGCGGAGCATCGAGAGGGAGTGTATCAGTGGAGGGCATGGCAGCGGATCACCCGGCCTTTGCTTCCGAAGCGCGCACAAGATGCGGATAGCGCGTTGCCCAATCCGCCGGGAGCCGTACCGCCTTGCCCGCTGGCATCTGCACCACCGCCAGCATCTGACGGCAGGTGGCGATCTCCGTCCCGTCCGCCGGACGCACCACGCGGAAGCGACACCAGAAGCGGCTGCGCGAGATCGACTCCAGCTCCCCATGCACCACCAGACGGTCCCCCAGCTTCGCCGGACGGCGGTAGTCGATCTCCGTACGGACCACCACGGGGAACAGCCCCGTCTCCGCCATATCGCTCAGCCCCATCCCCAGCTCGGCGGCGAGGTAAGTCCGCGCCGTCTCGATAAAGCGGAGGTAAGCGATATTATGCACCACCGCCGCGCAGTCCGTGTCGAAAAACATCACATCCACGGCAGTTTCGACCCTCGGGGTATCAGGAGAGCTGGGTTCAGTCATAGGCAGAGGCACGATAACCCGAAGAGACCGGGACAGGAATCTCAAATTCCCAGCGTGCCGCTGGACCTTCTTCGCGCTGCCGCGCGGGGTCGCTGGCGCGACCTCTTCGGAGCGGTACGTTGATGCCCTACCTATGCGCGCAGCCTCCCTTCCTCCACCGTGCTACTAGCCAAACGCCCAGCTACCAACCGCTGGTACAGCCCGCCAGAACCCCACGCAGTGGGTTTCTCGTTCCCAAACTCCATTTGGGAACAAGGGTGAACCTGCACCCCGGACAACTCCCGATGCCGTACCGTCCGCACGACTTCGGGAGTCTTTTGGGCTTCTCAGGGCGCGGGCTCAAGGGCCCATTTCTGAATTCTACCAAAATACGTCACTTTAGGATACATCACTATAGTGATCCCAAGAGGAAGGGTTTGAGAACAAGAGGGAACGCCCACGTACTCCCACCCCACACCGCTTTGCTAACCAAACGCCCAGCCACCAACCGCTGGCGCAGCCAGCCGGAACCCCACGAAGTGGGTTAGTCGATTTCTACGGGGCATTCCGGGATCGCCTTCATAAACGCGTTCCCGTAGCTCTTGGTGAGAATGCGCGGGTCGAGGATCACCACGATCCCGCTGTCCGTCTTCGTCCGGATCAGTCGTCCCACCCCCTGCCGGAGCTTCAGAATCGCCTCCGGCAGCGAGTAATCCATAAACGGATCACCGCCCCGCGCCTGAATCGCCTCCAGCCGCGCTTCAATCAGCGGATGATCCGGCACCGCGAACGGCAGCCGCGTAATGATCACATTCGAGAGCGCATCACCCGGGACATCCACCCCGCTCCAGAAGCTATCCGTTCCGAAAAGCAGATGCTGTCCCTCCTTCTTGAACTCTTCCACCAGCCGGTGGCGCGGCAGCCCGTCGCCCTGTACCAGAAGGTTCCACCCCTTGCGCGAGCAGGTCGAGCGCATCCGCTCCGCGATCGACTGCATCGTGCGGTAGGAAGTAAAGAGCACAAACGCGCGTCCGTTGCTCATCTCCACGAACTTCTCCACCTTCGCCGCCAGCGCCTCCTCATAGGACGCGTCGCGCGGGTCCGGCATCTTCCGCGTTACATAGAGCCTCATCTGCTGCTCGTAGTCAAACGGACTGCCCACCTGCTCCGCCTCCACCTCCCACGCGCCCACGCGGTTGCGGAAATAGTCGAGATCCTTCTGGCCGACACTGAGCGTCGCGCTCGTCATGATGCAGCTATTGCCCTCGCGGAACAGCATCGCGTGGAGATGCCCCGCGATGTCCACCGGCGCGGCGTTGAGCGCGCAGTACTGCTGCTGCTTGCCCGTCTTCTCCACCCAGTAGACATAATCCTCCTGACTCTGGGAGAGGAACGTCGCGATCCCGAGGCGCGCATCGCGCACCCGCCGCCCCATATCCTGAAGCTCCGCCTTGATCACCTCGTTATCATCTTCAAGGGACTTGATCACCGAGACAATCATCGCTTGCAGGTCCGCCAGCCGGGCCGTCAGCGTATCGGGAACGAGATCGGGCTGGCGCACGCGGTACTCCCGCCCCTTGGGCGAAGTCGCCTTCTCCGACACCTGCTCAAAGAACTTCTCCACCTCATCCGCCAGCGCCGCCACCTCGCGCACTCCGCCCGCATGGCGCAGCGCCGTAAAGAGTCCCTTCTTCGTCCGCTCGTTGTAAAGCCGCTGGAGCACATAGCGCAGCCCGTACTGCGAGACATTCATCCCGATCTGCCGCGACGCCACCGACTCCACCGTGTGCGCCTCGTCAAAGATCACAAAATCGTTGGCAAAGATGTAGCCCGGGCGATCCTCATCCTCCTCGGGAATCTCCGCGTTGAGGAAAAAGAGCGTGTGATTCATCACCACCACGTCGCTGCTCAGCAGCCGCTTGCGAGCCGCCTGATAGAAGCAGCGCGGGTCGCTCCCGCAGCTCTTCACCGTACAGATATGCTGCTCGCTACAGACCTGCGCCCAGACCGCCGCGTCCGGCTCCACGGAGAAATCCGCAAGCGAGCCGTCCTTCGTCGTCTGTGCCCACTCCCAGATCCGCTTTAGCTCCGCCTGCTCCGGCGAGGTAAACAGCTCCTCGCTGCTCTGCATCGCGCGCTCCAGCCGCCGGTTGCACAGGTAGTTCTGCCGCCCCTTCCAGAGCGTCGCCTCAAACTCCACCGGCAGCAGCCGCTGAAGGATCGGGAGGTCTTTATAAACGAGCTGCTCCTGAAGGTTGATCGTGTAGGTCGAGATCACCGCCTTGCGCTTGCGTTCCAGCGCGTAAAGGATCGCGGGGAGAAGGTACGCGAGCGATTTGCCCACGCCCGTCCCGGCTTCCACTACGAGATGCTGCTCCTCGGAGAGCGCCTTGGCCACGGCCACGGCCATCGCCTGCTGCTCCGGGCGGTACTCAAAGTTCCGCGCCTTCGCGAGCAGCCCGGTCGGGGAGAACATCTCGCGGATGCGCTCCACAAACTCGTCGGTCA
>JBEBWR010000179.1:0-6596 GCA_040392045.1 Chthoniobacter flavus
AGTGCCGCGCGAGCCGTGGGAGGGAAGGACGTCGCGCAGCAGGAGCGCGAACCATGTCTTGCCGTTCGCGTCTTTTACCAGCGCGGAGCCCCGCGATTCGGAGACGGGGACGGCGATGCCGTGATTATGGAAAGGCGGAAGCGGCCCGGGCTCGCCGGTGACTCCGCTGACGCTGCCTGCTGCGGTGAGCACGGCGATGAGGAGGAGGGATTTGAAATCGGGTGAACCATTCATAGGAAAGAGAGGGGGCGGCGGGGGCTGGCGGCTATTTCATCAGGTAGTCGATCCGGGGGCGCCAGCTTGTGATGTTGACGACGGTGGCGTAGTCAAACGCTTTGACGCTGCCGTCGAGGTAGAGGACGTTCAGGAACGATGAGGAGAATTTCTCCGGCTTGAGGTCCATGGCGTAGATCCGGTCGGTGTAGATCGGGGCGCGCGAATTCTCAGTGAGCCGGTCGTTGAATACGGTGGGGTGAATGCGGCTTTTTCCCGAGGCGTCGGCCTTGGGGTCGTAGCGCGGCATGTAGTAGAACATGTAGCCGATGATCGGGCCTGCCGCGAGGGTTCCGGAGGGACGATTGCGATAGTCGAGCGCGAAGGGGCTGTAGAGGATGTCCGGCGTGGAAAGGTAGGCATGCTTTCCGGTACCAAAGGACCACTGCGCTTTGTCGAAGAGCTTCCGCGCGGGGGCACCGGCACCGAAGCCGGAGCCGAGGGTGGTATTCCCGGTATTGGGACCGTCGTTCCCCGGCAGGACGCCGGCGTGGTCGGCGGCGTAGGCGAGCGTGGCGACGCCGATCTGGCGGAGCTGGTGAACGTTGGTGGCCTGCTGCGTGACCAATCGCACCCGACCGGCTGCGAAAGCGACCAGTACGGCAAGGAGCATCACGAGACCACAACAGACCAACAGCTCTGTGAGGGTAAAGCCGCCCTCTTTTCCGGAGGCGCTGGGGGTTCGGAGGGGCATGAGGGGGAGGCTATTTTTTCGCGATGACTCTCCGGAATGCAAGCCCTCCGACGCCTGCGGCGAGGGTAAGCATGGCGACGGAGGAGGGCTCCGGGATAGCGGTAACCTTCAGGTCGTCAAAGGCGACGAACGATTTAGTGGAGGCGCTTGATGCGTTCGCCAGCGTGACGCGGTTGACATAGGAAATACCGGGCGCGAGGTAGAAGGTGCTTTGCCCCGTGCCGGTTTCGGAGAGCAGCACGTCGTCAATGTGAACGGAGAAGGATCTGCCGTCGGTGATGGCGATCTTTACGTCATAGGCCTGATTGGGTGCGAGCGGAGCGCTGATGTTGATAACACCGTAGGCCCCCCCATCGGTTGTGGCCCCGCCGAGCGTGATCACGCCGTTCTCGAACTTGATCCGCATGGCGATGGTGCTGCCCCTGTAAAGGTAGACGATGCCGTTCGGCGTGGTGTAATCGTTACTGTCCTTGACGGCATAGAAGGAGAAGGTGACTTCCGCTTCCGTGACCTGCTCGGAGAGGTCCCAGCGGGCGGTGGCAGCTCCTCCGGTACTTCCGGATTCGTGGATGATGGCGAGGCTTTTGTTCCCTGTGGTCCCGAACGGGTCGGCGGGCGTGGTGCTCTCGTCGACCACGGAGACGGTGCGGCCGACGCCGGTACCGCTAACGACGGCTCCGCCGAGAGTGCCGTCCTGAAAGTCGACATCAAGCAGCACTGTGGAAGCAAGGGTCATCTGCGCCGAGGCGGCGAGAGCGAGGAGGGAGAAAGCAAGCTTCTTCATAGAGTAGGTTTTTCTTGAGGGGTGAAAACGGTGGCGATCCTATTGATGTATCTAAGGTATGTCAACAGACATTTCTCAAAAAACAGAGGTAATTCATTCATCCACCTCTTGAAAGCGCTTGACATTTCGCCGTAGTTGTTTTGTTGATATGACATCATGATGCAGCTTATAGATATCCACGTTCACCCTCATCGGGTCCCTCACCTCTTCCCCGGGGGAGGAGAGGTTTATACTGCCCGGGATGCGGCGGATTGCCTCGTGGCCCTGATGGATCACACTGACGTACAGATCAGCGGGATTCTGGGGCGGGTGCATCCGTTTCAGTCCGCCGAAGAGGTGCGCAGGGGGAATGACTTCACGGTGGGCATGGTACGGCAGCATCCTGACCGGCTTTACGGGATGGCGTTCATGAATCCGCTGCTGCCGGTGGCGTTTGTCGAGGAGGAGCTTGATCGGCTGCTGCGGCTGCCGGAGATCCGGGGGATCAAGCTGGAGATTGATGTGAACTGCCGCGATCTCCGGGTGGACCCGGTGATGAAAAAGGCGCGGGAGTATGGGGTACCCGTCCTTCATCACTGCTGGTATATGAGCTTCTGGAATGCTCCGGCGGAGACGGCCTACTGGCAGCGCGGGCGCTCGGAGCCGCACGATGTGGCGAATCTGGCGGAGCGCTTTCCGGATGTGCAGATCATCATGGCGCATCTGGATGGCTGCGGCCTGCGGGGGGTGCAGGATGTTGCCGATTTTCCCAATGTCTGGGTGGATACTTCGGGGGGACAGCCATGCACGGGGGTTCTGGAATACGCCGTGAAGTATCTCGGGGCGGAGCGGCTGCTGTTCGGGACGGATCGTCCGGGGCGCGGCTTTGAGTCGCAGCTGGCCCGGGTGCTGGGAGCGGCGGTTCCCGATCATGCCAAACAGGCGATTCTGGCGGGAAACGCGCGCCGTCTCTTCCAGTTTGGTGAAGTCCCCTCCCCTCTCCTTTCTTAGCTTTATGAAAATCATTGATGTAAATGGTTCCTATGGTTTCTGGCCTCTGCAACGCCCGGCGTATGCCTCGCTGGTGGCGCTGGATGCGGCGCTGGAGCGCAACGGGATTGATGAAATGTGGCTGGCCTCGATGGAGTCGGTTCTGTTCCCCGATCCCGATGAGGTGGATCTCCCGCTTTTCCGCCAGTTGGCGGAGTTCTCGCGGTTTCGCCCGGTAAAGACGGTGAACCCGCTGATGGCGAACTGGCGCGGGAGCTGCGACAAGGCGCTGGCGGAGTATCGCGTGGCGGCGCTGCGGGTGCTTCCGGCGTATCATGATTATCCGCTCACACTGGTTGAACTGCGGGAGCTGGCGCATTATGCGGCGGAGCGTGATCTGCCGGTCCTTGTGCCGCTGAGGCTCAATGATGAGCGCAATCAGCCCGCGGTCCTTCAGGTACGCCCGGTCGCCGCCGGAGCGCTGGCGGATCTGGCGCTGAAATGTCCGCAGACCCGGTTTATCGCGCTCTGCGGGGGCATCAGAGAGATTCAGACGCTGGTCAGCGGTGCGCGCAATGTGCTGGCGGACATTTCCTATCTGGACGCCGAGCAGGCGCTGGTGCAGGCAAAGCAGACCTGGAGTATCCCGCCCGAGCGGCTGGTGTTCGGGACGCATACGCCGTTCTTCTACCCGGAGTCGTCCACGCTCAAGCTTCGCTACTCTTCGCTGACGGAGAGCGAGCTGGAGGGGATTGCCTCGGGCAATCTGATGGCGCTGGCGGCGGGCTGAATCACTTTTACATCCCGGCCCGTTCCTGTACCTTGGCTGCATCATCCATGAGCGATCCCACAGTTCATCCTACGCCTGCCCAATCGCCAGCTCCGGAGAGCGGACAGCCGATACCGCTCTATTACCAGATCCGGCAGAAGCTGGAGCAGCGCATTCTGGAGGGCGAGTTTCCGGTGGAGAGCCAGTTGCCGCCGGAGCACGAGATCTGCAAGGTCTATTCGGTCAGCCGGATCACCTGCCGGAAGGCGCTGGAGCAGATGGAGCAGGATGGGGTGATTTACCGGGTGCGCGGGCGCGGCTCGTTTGTGAAGCGTCTTCCGGCGATTCAGTCGGGGGCGCCGCATATTTCGCGCATGGTGGAGCTGCGCTGTATGACGCCCCGGGCGATGCAGCGCTTCTGGAGTTCGCCGTGGTTTACACGGGCTTTTGAGCGCGAGTTCCCGGGGGTACGGCTGGTGGCGCATAATGCCGAGGCGCTTTCGCCTGCGGAGGCGGGGTCGGATCGGCGCTACAACGGGATGGATCTTTATACGGTCCCCCCGGCGGAGGTTCAGGGGTTGCGACGGAGGGGGCTGCTGGAGCGGTGGTCTGATGTGACGGGAGAGAAAGTCTGGCGGGAACTGCGCGCTTCGGTACCGCCGGATCTGCTGCGCTCAGTGGGCGAGGAGCACGGGGATTTCCTTGTCCCGCTGGTTTATACGCCGGTCGCGTTTATCTATAACCGCACGATTTTTCAGAAAGCGGGCATTCCGGAGCCGCGCTTTAACTGGTCGCAAAGCGAGTTTTTCAATGCCTGCGAGGCGCTTCAGAGCGCGCAGGCGGATGCCCGCAGGGAGGGGCGGAGGTTTTTTCCCTTTTTCTGCAATTTCCCGAACGGGAACCGCTGGCCGCTGGCGCTTTATCAGGAGGGCGGACGGATCTGGAGCGAAGATGGCCTGAGCTGTGCGCTCGACCGCGAGAGCAGTCTGCGCGGGATTCGCTACTATCGCGAGCTGATTGCGGACCGGGGCTGGGCGTGGCCGTATCACGGAGAAGGGGCGGAGGCGGACCATATGCTTTTCGCCCGGGGGTATGTCGGCATTCAGCTCGGTACGATGATCACGGTGAACCGGCTGATGCAGGAGAACTGCATGGACTGGGGCGTGCTCGCGGTTCCCGAAGGACAGCGCCGGACGACCATCGCCAGCAAATGCCTTCTCGCCGCTTCTCCGCATCTGCGGGACCGGGGATTGGCATCGGAGTTTCTCCAGTTTATCCGGCGGCCCGATGTGCTCGCCCAGCAGTTCGCGCAGTGGGAGATTTTCAATACTTCGACGAGCGCCATGGAGGAGATCCGCTCCAACCTGCCGGAGGCGAAGCGCCGCTATGTGGACGCGTTTTTACGGCTCGTTCCGGAGATTGCGCCGATTGAATACCCGGCGCTCCTTGCGGCGGAGAGTCGTCTGGAGCAGCTGATTCCGTTACTCTGGATCGATATTGAGCACGCGGAGACCCATTGCCGCGAGATTGCCCGGGAGATCAATGAGATGCCGGAGCTGAAGCGGCTTCGGGAGTTTCCTGATGTGTAAGTCACGGCGCTTGCCGGGGAGGCGGTTCGTCGTATACTGCGGGCTGTGAATAAATATTCAGACGAGCAGATCCATCTGGCGGCGCGGCTTTATTATGTCGATGGGCTGGGGCAGGCGGAGGTGGCGAAACTGGTGAAGGTGTCGCAGGCGAAGGTTTCCCGGCTGCTCACCCAGGCGAAGGAGCGCGGCATTGTGCGCATTACGGTAGCGGATTACGAACCGCGAAATGAGGAGATGGAGCGAGCATTGCTCGCACGGTTTCCGCTGCGCCATGCGATGGTGATCAAAACGATGGAGGGCCTTTCGCCGGAGGAGACGCGCCAGATCGTGGCCCGCTTTGCCGCGCCGCTGCTGGAGCGGCTGATCCCCCGGGGGGCGGTGCTGGCCATTGGGGGCGGCTATTCCCTCTACGAACTGATGAAGGCGCTGCCACCGCTGAAAAAGGAGGTGACTGCCGTGCAGGCGATGGGCGGGGTGGACTCGACTCCGGCTCCTTACGATTCCCATAAGCTCAGCCAACTCGTGGCGGAGAAGTGGGAGGGGAAATTTCTGATGTTCAACGCTCCGGCGCTGCTGCCGGACAAGCGGACGCGCGATACGTTTCTGAAGCTGGAGCAGATCCGCGCGGTTTATGAAAAGCTTTCGGTAGCCGATGTGGCGCTGATCGGGGTGGGGACGCTGAAGAAGTCGGTTTTTGTGGAGCGCAACAGCTTCGGGCAAAAGGGGTTCGCCGAGATCCGCAAGAGCGGGGCTGTGGGTGAAATCTGCGGGCGGTACTTTACGTCGGTGGGCCGGGAGTGCGAAACCGCATTTCGGGACCGGCTGATCGGGATCGGTCTGGAAACCCTGAAGAAGATCCCTGAGGTCATTGCCGTGATACCGGGGGAAGATCGCGCGGAAGCGGCTGCCGCGGCGATTCGGGGGGGGATGGTGAAATCGGTGATCATGGATGAATCCGGGGCGAAGGCGCTGCTGGCGCACGGAGCTTCCTGAAAAGAGATTGACGGGGAGCGGAAGATTGTGATTTAATATTCTGAATAATTATTCACATGAAATCTTCTACTTCCATTGTGGCGCATCGCGGCGCTTCGGCTGATGCTCCGGAGAATACGTTGGCTGCGTTTCGGGAGGCGTGGGCGCAGGGGGCAGAGACAGTGGAGTGCGATGTACGCCTGACGAGGGACGGGGCCGTTGTGCTGCTGCATGATGAGACGCTGCTCCGGACGGCGGGAATTGACCGGCCCCTTCATGAGATGACGCTTGCGGAGCTTCAGGCTCTTGATGCGGGGAGCTGGAAGGCGCGGGAGTGGTGCGGGGAGAAGGTACCGGAACTGCGCGATCTGCTAATGATGACGCCTCCGGGAAAGCGGCTGACGATTGAAGTAAAGGGGGGCATGGCGATGGTGCCCGCGCTTTGTGGCGAGCTTTGCCATGCGATTGCGTGCGGGTGGATCGCTAGTGAGCAGATCGATGTGATCAGCTTTGACTATGCGGCTCTGCAACTTTTCCGGCTGAACC
>JBEBWR010000180.1:0-6527 GCA_040392045.1 Chthoniobacter flavus
ATGCTCAGGAAGACGCGAAAGTTTCCGTCTTCGATCACGGTCTCCTTTATGGAGACGGCATTTTTGAGGGAATCCGCTTTTACAACGGGCGCGTATTCCGTCTGGAGGAGCATATCGACCGCCTGTACGATTCCGCCCGCGCCATCCTTCTCACTATGCCGATGACCAAAGCGGAGATGATTGAGGCCACGCTGGCGAGCTGCCGTGAGAACAATCTCAGGGACGGCTACATCCGCCTCGTGGTCACGCGCGGTGTGGGCGATCTCGGTCTTAATCCGAAGAACTGCCCCCGCGCGACGGTCATCATCATCGCCGCCTCCATCAAGCTCTACCCCGAGGAGTTTTACACCCAGGGGCTGAAGGTCATCACCTGTGCCACGCGCCGCATCGCCCACGGAGCGATGAGCCCCGCCGTAAAGTCGCTCAACTATCTGAACAACATCCTCGCCAAGATCGAAGCCTCCGACGCGGGCGAAGGGCTGATGCTCAATGAGCAGGGCTACGTGGCCGAGTGCACCGGCGACAATATCTTCATCATCAAGAACGGGAAGATGATCACCCCGCCGATCTCCGCCGGAGCGCTCGGAGGGATCACCCGCGCGGCGATCTTTGAGATCGCAGCCGAGCTGGGCGTGGAGCTGACTGAGCCGGATGTCACCCGCTATGACATCTTCACGGCAGACGAGTGCTTCCTTACCGGGACCGCCGCCGAAGTGATCCCCATGGTATCGCTGGACTCCCGGCCCATTGGAGACGGTAAGCCGGGGGCCCTCACGGCCCGGTTCATCGCGTGCTACCGGGAGTTGACAGCTTCCTCGGGCACGCCGATCTATTCTTAAAGGGAAAGTTCCTTTATGATCGCGCCGCGCTCACAAGGAGGGCGTAGCGCGATGTACAGAGACTTCCCGGGAAATCTGATATTGGCCCTTGATACCTGTCGACACCTTACCCCCATCACACCTTAACCGAGAGACCAAGAGATGATCTGCGATGTCTGTAAAAAACAACCGGCGACGGTCTTCCTGACGCAGATTGTGGACGGCAAGATGCAGAAGGTGAACCTCTGTGAACCGTGCTCGAAAGAGAAAGGCGTCACCGACCCCACCGGCTTTGCCCTCGCCGACCTCCTGCTTGGCCTCGGCGCGGCGCAGGAGATTGAGAAAAGCGGCCCTCCGGGGCAGCGGTGCCCGGCGTGCAGCTTCAGCCAGACAGACTTCAAGAAAACGGGCCGCCTCGGTTGCTCCGTCTGCTATGATACCTTTGCGGAAGGTCTGGAATCGCTCCTCAAAGCGATGCATAAGGAGACAAGACACGTCGGAAAGATCCCTTCGCGCCTCATGCGTACGATGGAGCTGGAGACGAAAGTCAACGCCTTGAGGGCCAGTCTGGAAAAGGCCGTGGCCGAAGAAGATTACGAGTCAGCCGCGAAACTGCGCGATCAGTTGCGCGAACTGGAGCATCAGTCGTGAAAATCGAGCAACTATTTGCCACCAGCGGAGAATGGGCGAAGAGCGACGGCCCTCACAGCGAGATCGTCGTCTCCAGCCGCATCCGCTTTGCCCGGAACATCCGGAATCATTCGTTCCCCGGCTGGGGGCGGAAGAACGACCGGCTACAGGTGCTGGAGTTGATCAAGCCAGCCGTTGAGGCCCTGCCCGACGCTGCCGGAGCTTTTTCGGGCTACCTGCAAGACCTCGGGCAACTGGAGAAGCAGGTGCTCGTCGAGCGCCACCTCATCAGCCGCGAGCACGCCGCCAAGGGCGTCGGCAGCGCGGTCGTGGTGAACAAGAAGCAGAACCTCTCCATCATGATCAACGAAGAGGATCACTTGCGCATGCAGGTGCTCCGCTCCGGATTGCAGCTCAAGGCCGCCTTCCGGCAGTTGAATAAAGTGGACACCGGGCTGGAGGAGCGGATCGACTACGCTTTCCACCCCCGGCTCGGCTACCTCACAGCCTGTCCGTCGAATGTCGGTACGGGGATGCGCGCTTCCGCGATGCTCCATCTGCCCGGCCTCGTCATGAGCGACCAGATCAATCAGGTCATTCAGGCCGTGAACAAGATCGGGCTCGCCGTGCGCGGCCTCTACGGGGAGGGGACCGAAGCGATGGGCAACCTCTTCCAGATCTCCAACCAGATCACCCTGGGGGAGAAAGAGGAGGATATCATCTCCCAGCTCAGCAAAGTGATTGAGAAAATCATTGAGCATGAGCAGAACGCGAGGCAGACCTTACTCCAGAGCAAACCCGAAACCTTATTAGACCACATCGGGCGCGGTTATGGTATACTTAGCCATGCGCATTCGATGAGTTCGAAAGAAGCGCTTAACCTTTTATCATTTTTGAAATTGGGGGTAGACCTCGGGCTTTTTCCAGCCGATGGTCGTGCAACCGTAGATGAACTTTTTATTCTCACGCAACCGGCCCACCTCCAGCGGGAATCCCGCCGGAAACTCGCCCCTGAGGAACGGGATTCCTTGCGTGCAGCGATAATTCGGGACAAATTAAAGGAGTTCCCCAAACCAGAGTACAGCAAGGTCGCCTTGCTGAACTCGCCAACCGAAGAGAAACATGATGAATAACTTCACTCCACGCGCCCAGCAGGTCCTGGCCCTTGCAAGGAAGGAAGCCGACCGGTTTAACCACAACTATGTGGGGACGGAGCATCTTCTGCTCGGTCTGATTAAACTGGGGCAGGGGGTAGCCGTCAACGTCCTCCAGAAAATGGGGCTTGATCTCGAAACGGTCCGCATGGAGGTCGAGAAACAGGTCGGCTCCGGTCCGGAGACGAAAATGGTCGGGAATATCCCGTATACTCCCCGGGTGAAGAAAGTTCTCGCGCTTGCCGGGAAAGAGGCGAAATCGCTGAACCACTCCTACGTCGGCACCGAGCACATTCTGCTTGGCCTGCTGCGCGAAGGAGACGGCGTCGCCGCCCGCGTCCTCAAGAATCTGGAGGTCGATATTGAGCGCACCCGCAACGAGATCCTCAAGGAACTCGACCCGAATTTCACGCCGCCGGAAGCCAGCGCCGGAGACGAGGGCGGTCCGTCCCCCGTGGGCGGAGGAACCCCGGAGCCGGGCGGTCGCAAGGGCGATGTCAAAACGCCCGCCCTGCGCGCCTTTGGCCGCGACCTCACCGAACTGGCGAAGAAAGGCGAGTTGGACCCGGTCATCGGGCGTTTCAACGAAATTGAGCGCGTCATCCAGATCCTCTGCCGCCGGACGAAGAACAACCCCGTTCTCCTCGGTGAAGCAGGCGTTGGCAAGACCGCCATCGCGGAGGGTCTGGCGCAGGAGATCAATGCCGGAAACGTCCCCGAGATTCTCCGCGACAAGAAAGTCGTGACCCTTGACCTCGCCCTGATGGTCGCCGGGACGAAGTACCGAGGCCAGTTCGAGGAGCGGATCAAAGCCGTGATGGACGAAATCCGTCGCAGCCGGAATGTCATCCTCTTTATCGACGAGTTGCACACCATCGTCGGAGCCGGTTCCGCCGAGGGCGCGATGGATGCTTCAAACATCATCAAACCCGCGCTGAGCCGTGGCGAATTGCAGTGCATCGGCGCCACGACCCTGAACGAGTACCGTAAGTACATCGAGAAGGACGCCGCGCTGGAGCGCCGCTTCCAGACGGTGAAGGTCGACGCCCCGAGCGTCGAGGACACCATCAAGATTCTCAAGGGCATCCGTCCGAAGTACGAAGCGCACCACCGTGCCAGGATTACTGACGAAGCGCTGGAGCTTTGCGCCACCCTTTCGGATCGCTACATCACCGGGCGTTTCCTTCCGGACAAGGCCATCGACGTCATGGACGAAGCAGGCGCTCGCGCCCGCATCGGCGCCATGACCCGTCCGCCGGACGTGAAGGATATCGAGGCCGAGATCGAAGAGCTGCGCGTCCAGAAGGAAGCCGCGATCAAGGCTCAGGACTTCGAGAAAGCCGCCGCCCTGCGCGACACGGAGAAGCATGCCAAGGAGAAGCTCGAAGCCATCCTCACGGAATGGCGCGAGCAGCGCGAAGAGAAGGAAGTCATCGTCAGCGATGACGACATTCTCAACGTCGTCTCCAAGACCACCGGTATCCCGCTCAACCGCATGGAGCAGGCGGAAGCCTCCAAGCTCCTCGCGATGGAGCAGGAGTTGCGCAAGCGCGTCATCGGTCAGGACGAAGCCATCACGGCTATCTCCAAGGCCCTGCGCCGTTCCCGTGCCGATCTGAAAGATCCGCGCCGTCCCATCGGCTCGTTCATCTTCCTCGGGCCGACCGGTGTCGGTAAGACCTTCCTGACGAACACCCTTGCGGAGTTCATGTTCGGCGATCGGGATGCCCTCATCCAGATCGACATGAGCGAGTACATGGAGAAATTCACCGCCTCGCGCCTCATCGGCTCGCCTCCCGGCTACGTCGGGTACGAAGAGGGCGGTCAGCTTTCGGAGGCCGTTCGCCGTCGTCCGTACTCCGTCGTCCTTTTCGACGAAATCGAGAAGGCGCACCCGGACGTCATGCACCTCCTCCTCCAGATTCTGGAAGAGGGTAAGCTGACCGACTCGCTCGGGCGGAAGATCGACTTCCGGAACACCATCATCATCATGACCTCGAACGTCGGCGCAGAGCTGATCAAGAAGCAGACCACGCTCGGCTTCGGCGCTCCGCGAAATGCCGACGAAGAGAGCTACGATGTGATGCGCGGGAAGATCCTTGAGGAAGCCAAGCGCGTCTTCAAGCCCGAGTTCCTGAACCGTCTTGACGACCTCATCGTCTTCCACACCCTCGCGAAGCCCGATCTGGTCAAGATCGTGGACCTCGAAGTGGCCAAGGTTGACGCGCGTCTTCAGGCGAAGGAGATCAACATCAACCTCGACGAAACCGCCAAGGAGTTCCTCATTGAGAAGGGTTACGATCCCGCCTACGGTGCACGCCCGATGCGCCGCGCTGTGGAGCGTTACCTCGAAGACCCCCTCGCGGAAGAGCTCCTCAAGGGCAACATCAAGCCTGGCAACCTGCTGAAGGTCGTTGCTCAGGGTGATGAGAAACTTGTCTTCACCACCGAGGAGAAGGGCGAAGCCGACGCCGAAGCGGACGCTGCGGCCAAAGGGTAAACCTCTCTGACATCGAAAAATTCAAAACCGGCCCGGGAGGAACTCCCGGGCCGGTTTTCTATTGAGGGGCATACACTGCCTGACTAAGCTGATAAGGAATGATTATCTTCTCCGGTAAGGGCGGTCTGACTTTTCTGATCCTGATCCTCGGCGTAATGATCACCCAAAGCGTTTATGAAGCGGCAAGCGGGTTGAAATTGGCCGAACAAGACGCTGATCTAATGTGGGCCTGTAGCTTGTTGATGGGTTCCATCGGGAATTTCTTTTTCGTAAAGTATCTAAACCGCAAACCAAAGAGAGTCGTCATTGATAAGGAGACTGGGGAGGAACTGATATTGAACGGGAATGGATCGCTTTTCCTGATTCCCATCGAAAAATGGACGGCGATTTATGCGGTTATTTCTTTGATCTTGTGGCTCCGCTTTTTTCTGGGATGGGAGTAGAGCTGTTTCGCCCCGGAGCGAACGCCGTCCGATGATCAGGCTATGGTCTTCGCCATAGAAACTTTAGCTTTTTGCTCAGATACAGGAAAGGCGACGTCGGTAAACCAGTCGTTGGGAATGGACGGATAGCGTCTCCGATGAAGAAATTAGCTCTAGTGTCATGTTAGCCTATTTCCTTTTCAAATTAGCGGGTGCTTTTCCGATTCTCCGGCGTTGTTCGCTGCGGTCGGTATCTTCAGATACCGACCTTACTCACGCCTTGGAGAATGCGAAAAATCACCTCGGACTTTTTCAAGGAACTTGGCTAACACAACACTAGTGTCCTGGATCGCTTTGAAGAAGACCACCGCAAAGGTCGAAACCGCAGTAAAGAAGACGGTGGCGATGATCGGAACTCTCAACGGGTTTGGCGAAGGCATGCCAGCCGCGATCCATGATTCGTAGCTCATCATGATCCTCATGGAATCGGCGGAGAGAGTGAAAATCGCACCGAGCGCCGATAATATGAGGAGGTAGATTCCAATGTCGCGGTGTTTCGTAAACAATGCGGAAAAGCCGCAAAGCAATGTCAGCAGGAACCCCTGCGCGAAAACCCGCAACTCGGACCCATGACCGGAATCGTTCATGAAGCAATAGCTGAGAATCGCACTCAATAAGATGAATACCGACAGGATGGCAAGGTAGCCCGGTACTCTTATGGCTCAACGGGGGATTATGGGCAAGCGGCTTGATCGTCCCAGAAACGGATAGGATGGGTCAATACTTCTTCATTTTACGCCATTCATGCCAGCTCTTCATTGTTGAAAGCTGCAAACCCGGCTACCGTCGACCCTTCATGGATTTTGGCAAACTTACCGATCCGACCTATTTCTTCTGGGGCATTCTTCCCGCTTTGGGAAGATGGGAGCCTCCGCGGTTTTTCAAGAGGGCCTGAACGCGAACATCAGGTGTTGGAGGCGCTGACATGCTTTCCCCGGATGCG
>JBEBWR010000181.1:0-6487 GCA_040392045.1 Chthoniobacter flavus
AGCGCCTGATCTGGAACGTCGGCAGCTTCTACCGCATGGTCTATCTCATGCGTCTGTATGGCGAGACCGCAGCGGCGGCTCCCGAGCCTGCGGCCGACGTCGAAGCGAAGGCGACTCCGTCTCTCACTCCTGCGCCTGATCCGGTAGCCCCCGCCGCGGCGAACCCCGCCGACCCGGCTGCCGCTGCCTCCACGCCCATTCCTGCTCCCGCCGTCGAGGCTGCCGCTGCTTCCGCGCCGGAAGCCGTGCCGGAAGTGAAGCTGCAAGGGATCGCGGCATACAACGCCGTCGCCGGGACAAACTATCGCTCCTTCTCCGAAGTCCCCTTCCCCGGGACCGCGCCGGAGGGCGATGCCGTCATTCCGTGGTTCCTTTTCGTGCAGCGGGTGTTAAACCCCTCCTTCATTGAGCTGACCGAAGAGGGCCAAGCCGCCCGGGCGGCCAGCGGGCTCAACCATATCGACTTTGTCCGCACCAAGGCGGAGCCGCGCCACGTCCGGATTTCCAGCATCGACGTCCAGTTCGGCGAATGGGCCGAAAAGCGGGGGATCAAAGACGCCCGCATTCCCCAGCTCGCCCTGGATTGGGAAACCTTCGAGCAGCAGAGCAGCTTCTGGCGCTGGCAGTTTGTCTCCCAGAACTTCAAGGAAGTCTTTGAAGAAGTGCTGGTGCAGGGCAATGGTGTGAAGAACACCGTCATCCTCATCGTCCTCGCCGTAGCCGGTGCGCTCACGGTCAACCCGCTCGCGGCCTACGCGCTCTCCCGCTTCAAACTCCCGCAGAGCTACCATATCCTGCTCTTCTTCCTCGCTACCATCGCCTTCCCTGCGGAAGTGGCGATGATCCCGAACTTCCTCCAGCTCAAAGAGTTCGGCCTGCTGAACACCTTTGGCGCCCTCGTGTTGCCGGGGCTGGTGAACGGCTTCTCCATCTTCCTGCTCAAGGGCTTCTTTGACAGTCTGCCCAAGGAACTCTACGAGGCGGCCGACATTGACGGAGCCAGCGAATGGCAGATCTTCTGGGGAATCACCATGAATCTCTCCAAGCCGATCCTCGCCGTCATCGCGCTGAACGCCTTCATCGCCGCCTATGGCGCATTCATGTTCGCCCTGATGCTGGCCCCGGATCAGAAGATGTGGACGCTGATGGTCTGGATTTACCAGTTGCGGCAGGAAGCCGGCCCGGGCATTGTCTACGCCTCGCTGCTGGTCACCGCCGTCCCCACCCTGATTGTTTACCTCTGTGCGCAGAACGTCATCCTGCGCGGCATCGTGGTTCCTTCCGACAAGTAACCCCTTTCGCACACTGATGAAAAAATTCGCGCATTACGTTCATTCCCTTGGCCGCGCCGCCAAATCATTGACCGCGCTGGCCATCGCAGCCGGAGCTTTTCTGGGGGGAGCCACGGAAGCCCGGGCGGATCGCCCGACGCAGACCCCGGATGGGAAGACCATCGTCCGTGTCTACGGTCTGCCCAACCCGGGCAGCTCCTCACCGACCGATGCGGCTGACCTCCGGGTACTGGAAGAGTTCAGGAAACGCTTCCCTCATATTGATCTTCAGGCCGTGACCGGCCTCAAAGTGGAGGGGCTGGGCAGCGAGATCGGGCCATTGATGATGATCGCGGGCGGGATCGCTCCCGACGTGCTCTACGTCAACTTCCGCAAGATCGACAGCTATGTCCGTCAGGGGCTGCTTTATCCTCTGGACGAATACATGGACCGGGAGATCGCCAAGGACCCGGAGTGGAAGAGCGGCCGTATTCTTCCCAGCGTGGAGGACGTCGTAAACCGTCCGAACCGCGAAGGTGTGCGCTCCTACTACGCGCTCCCCTACAAGTATCTGGTCATGGGCGTCTACTATAACCGGATCTTCTTCCGTCAGGCGGGGCTGCCGCAGCGCGCGCCGAAGACGTGGGACGAGATGCTGGAGTTCATGCGTCGCATGCGGGATTACGACAAGCAGAGCAAGCCGCTTCTGATGGGTTCCGGCCAGCAGGCTTCGTGGAACCTCATGAACTTCCTCTGGTCTACCGGGGGCGACGCCGTGAAGGAAGTCGAGCCGAACGAATGGCGGGCCGTCTTTAACACTCCGGAGGCCGCCGAGGCCTTCAAGTTCTATTACCAGCTCGTGGAAGGCGAGCGCCTCGCCTTCCGTAGCAGCACGTTGAGCCAGCTGATCAACTCCGCGGAGAGCCGCCGGATCGGCATGGTCTTCGGCTACATCGGCGCGGGATCGACCTACGACCCGAACGTCTGGGGCTACGGCGCGGTACCGGTCGGGCCGACCGGCATTCGCGGCTCGGAAGTGAACGCCGGGATGATGGCGATCTTCTCCGGCGTGAAGGATCAGAAAGTCCGCGACGCCGCCTGGGAGTATATCAATTTCTACGGCAGCGCCGAGGCGCAGAAGCTCCGGACGGATACGATGGTGGCGATCGGAGCGGCCAATCAGGTGAACCCCGTTGATCTCCGCAAGTACGGCTATGCGTCGCTGCTGGAGCTTCAACAGCCGGGGATTGAAGAAGAGTTCCGCACCGCGCTGGCGAACGGAAAGCCCGAGCCGTACGGCAAGAATTGCGACCTCGTCTATCTGGAGATGACCTATCCGCTCGACCAGATCCTCCTGAGCGCGGATGTGGCCAGCGCATGGAAAAAAGGTGATCAGCCGCTGGTGACCAAGGAGATCAAAGCCATTCTGGATCGCGCTGTCTCGCTGACAAACGAGCGGATGCTCGGACTCGTCCCCGAGGCGAAGATGACCAAGCGGCGTCAGGTCGCGTGGGTCGTCGTCACGCTGATCGTCCTCGCGTTCGTCATCGTGGCCCGGGTGATCTTCCGCGCCTTCTCGGAAGCGGGAGCGGCCCGCAGCCGGGTACGGGGCAAGCAGGTGTTCCTCGCGTGGGGGATGCTGCTCATCCCGTTGGGGCTGGCCTTCATGTGGTCGTACCTGCCGCTGATGCGCGGTGCATGGATGTCGCTGCTGGACTACCAGATCATGCTGAAGTCCACGTTCGTCGGCATCGATAACTTTGCCAACACCCTCTTTGACCACCGTTTCTGGACCTCCATGGGGGCAACGCTTCACTTCGCCGCATGGATGCTCACCGTCGGCTTCTGCGTACCGATCCTGCTGGCTTACCTGCTGCATATCGTTCCCCGGCAGAAGCTTTTCTTCCGGACGATCTACTATCTCCCCGCCCTGCTGACGGGCGCGGCGGTGTTCGTTCTCTGGAAGGAGTTCTTCGGCGTGCACGGCATGGTGAACAACCTCCTCGACCTGGTCGGCATCAAGCTGAACCGCGCATGGCCCGAGGACCCGAGCTTCGCGATGATCGCGTGCGTCATTCCCGGCGTCTGGGCCGGAGCCGGTCCCGGCTGTCTGATCTACCTCGCGGCGCTCAAGACGATCCCCGAGGAGCAGTTCGAGGCGTCGGAGATCGATGGCGCGGGCTTCTTCATGAAGACCATTCACATCGTCGTCCCCGCGCTGATGCCGCTGATCCTCATTAACTTCGTCGGCGCCGTCATGGCCGCGTTCCAGGCTTCGCAGAACATCCTGATTATGACCGGTGGCGGTCCGAACGGGATGACGGAAGTCGCCTCGCTGCGGATTTTCTATCAGGCGTTCATGTTCCTGAAATTCGGCCCCGCTACGGCGATGGCGTGGATTCTCGGTTCGCTGCTGGTCGGCTTCGCGCTCATCCAGCTCAAGCGCCTCAGCCGCATGGAATTCAAGAGCGGCGGTTAGCAGCCGTCTGATCCATCGGAATCCTTCGAGGGGCGCGGTTCATCCGAACTGTGCCCCTCTTTCTTTTTTCCCGTTCCCTTCCGGTTTCTGTTACGATCCCTCTTCATGACTGCTGCACCCTTCATTCTCGGTAGCCGTGGCAGCGCGCTGGCGCTGGTGCAGGCGGAGATGGCGCGTTCCGCCCTGCTGGCCGCCTATCCGGGGCTGGAAGTGGAGATCCGGACCTACACCACCTCGGGCGATCAGAAAGTCGATCTTTCCCTGATCCGGGAGTCCCCGGCAGGGGCCAAAGGGCTTTTCACCCGGGAGCTGGAGGAAGCGCTGCTGCGCGGGGAGATTCATGCCGCCGTGCATAGCTGCAAGGATATGCCGTGGGAAATGGCCGAGGGGCTGCTCCTCGGCGGCGTGCTGGAGCGGGCAAACCCCGAAGACATCCTCATTACCCGCAGCCCCGGCGGATTGGCCGCACTGCCTTCCGGAGCGCAGGTCGGCACCAGCAGCGTCCGGCGAGCGCGTCAGCTCCTCTGGAAGCGCCCCGACCTTCGCGTGGCCGAGATCCGGGGGAATGTGCAGACGCGGCTCCGCAAGCTCCGCGAATCCGCCGTGCTGGAAGGGACCATCCTCGCCCGCGCCGGACTGGAGCGGCTGGGGTTTGATCCTCTCAGCGGATCGCTGGAGAGCGCGGAAGCGGGACGATTCCACTGCGAGCTGCTCGACTTTTACCCTGCCATCGGGCAGGGCGCCATCGCCCTCCAGATCCGTCAGGATCAGGTGGTTTTTCAAGCTGTCCGCGCGATTTCCCATGAACCGACGTGGCTGGCCATCCGCGCCGAGCGCGAGCTGCTCCGGCTGCTGGAGGGCGACTGCCGGATGCCCGTCGGCGTGCGCACCCGGCTGATTCCCGGGGTCGACTACGTGGGCGAGCTGCTGGAGATGAGCGTCCTCCTCTTCCCCTCCGACGACGCGGCTCCGCCCCGGATCGCGGAGTGTCGCGGTCCGGCGGAGGCCCCCGAGGCTGTGGCGGCGGGGGTGTGCGACCTTCTCAAACGTTGATTTTTTCTATATGGCAAAGCATCAGAGCGGAATCTGTTATCTCACCGGCGCAGGCCCCGGCGACCTCGGGCTGGTCACCTTGAAGGCCCGGGAAGTCATCGAAAAGGCCGACGTCATCGTCTACGATCACCTCTGCAACCCCGCGTTGCTCGATTGGGCGCGGCCCGACGCCGAGCGCGTGGACGCCGGAAAGCGCGCCGACCAGCACACCCTGCCGCAGGCCGCCATCAATGCGCTGCTCGTTCGCAAAACCGCCGAAGGGAAGATCGTCGTCCGGCTAAAGGGAGGCGATCCGTTCCTCTTCGGGCGGGGTGGCGAGGAGGCCGAGGTACTGGCCGACGAAGGGCTGCCCTTTGAGATCATCCCCGGCATCTCCTCCGCCCTCGCCGTCCCGGCGTATGCGGGCATTCCACTGACGCACCGCGATCACGCCTCGCAGGTCACCATCTTTACCGGGCACGAAAGCGGCGAGGAGAAACCGGAGCTGGCCGTCGATTACGCCGCGCTCGCAAAGCTCCCCGGGACGAAAGTCATGCTTATGGGGATGCGGGAACTGGAGGCGATCACCGCTCGCCTGCTGGCCGAGGGAGCCAGTCCATCGCTCCCCGTCGCGTTGATCCGCTGGGGAACGCTCGGTCGGCAGCAGACCGTCACCGGACCGCTCGAAACGGTCGCCGCGCAGGCGAAAGAGGCAGGGTTGACGGCGCCCGTCGTGGCGGTCTTTGGCGAAGTTGTCACGCTTCGCGAGACGTTGAACTGGTTTGAGACCAAGCCGCTCTACGGCAGGCGCGTCGTCGTCACCCGCTCGCGGAAGCAGTCCGGAGCGCTCTCCTCGCGGCTGCGGGAGCTGGGGGCCGATACCATCGAGCTGCCCACGCTTCGCTTCGAGCCGCCCGAAGACCTGATGGCCTTTGCCGAGCTGGTGCGCGACTCCCATACCTACGACTGGATTGTCTTCACCAGCCCGAACGGCGTCGACGCCTTCTTCGAGGTTTTTTTCAAGATCTACCGCGACACCCGCGAGATCGGTGGTGCGCGCCTCGCCGCTCTTGGCGAATCGACCGCCCGCCGCGTTACCGCGCATCACCTGAACGTCGATCTCTGCCCGAAGAAAGCCACCGCCGAAGAGCTGCTCAAGGAGTTTCAGAAAGATAGCAGCGTGGAGAATCTTACCATGCTGATCGTTCGCCCCGAGAAGGTGCGCCATACGCTGGCCGAAGACCTCGGGCAGCTTGGTGCGATCGTCGATCAGGCCATCGCTTATCGCACGCTTCCCGAGACCGTCAGCGAAGCTGCCGCTGAAATGCGCGAGCGCGGCGCGGACATCGTCACCTTTGCGAGTTCCTCCGCCGTTGAGAACTTCCGCGCGCTGGGCCTGAGCCTCCCGCCGGGAGCGAAAACCGCAAGCATCGGCCCGGTCACTTCCGCCACGCTCAAAGCCGAGGGGCTGCCCGTGGATATCGAAGCGCGCCAGCACCACATCGAGGGGTTGATCGACGCCATCCTCGCGAGTTTCCGGCGCGATTAAAGAAGGTTGGCATCCGCTTTGCTCCTAAGGGGTTGAAACAGTTGTCAGAATCCCGGGGAAACAGTAGAGTGACCATCTGCCAGACAAAGTGAGTGAATGAAGCTCACCTGTTTCAACGTCCGTCTCTCTCTTGTAAAGCGTTCCCAAAACGTTCCC
>JBEBWR010000182.1:0-6439 GCA_040392045.1 Chthoniobacter flavus
CACATGGGCGGCAGCGACGGCATCTACACCGGCTCGCGCCCGCACCCGCGCGGGTATGCCACCTTTGCGCGCTATCTTGAGCTGGCACGCGAAGGAGTGATGCCGCTGGAGACGATCGTGCAGCATCTCGCGTGGCATCCCTCGCGGCGCTTCCATCTGCGCGATCGGGGACAGATCCGCGAAGGATGGCACGCCGACCTGGTTCTCTTTGATCTCGATGCGATCAAGGCCCATGTCGTCTATGGCGAACCGCCCCGGCTGGCCGAGGGGATGTCGTGGGTCTTCGTCAACGGCGAGGCGGTGCTGGCCGAAGGGAAACCGACCGGGGCGCGGCCCGGAGTGGCCGTCCGGGGCCCCGCTTGCCGGTAGGGAGAATGGTTTCCGTGAGCACGTTCTGCATCCAGGAGTTCACGGATTGGCTGCGCCGGACTTTTCCGGGGTGGCGTACGGAACGCTGCGGAACGCGGTTGGGATGGATTGAAGAGGCGATTCCCGCGTTGCTAATGGAGGAGGCTGCCCCGGTGGAGAGCGAGAGCGCGCTGGTGGTCTTTCGCTCGCCGGAGGCGTGGCGGCTTTCGTGGATTCGGCGGGATGCCAAGGGAGCGATGCGTCGTACGTCGATTCCCGGCGCAGCGCTGCCGACTGCATTATTTCCTCAGCGCGGAGACGCCCGGCAACGGCTGGAGCGGGCGTTTGACCGGCGGCGCTGGTGGCGGCGGGAAGTCGGGGGCCGAACCCCGGAAGAAATCATGGCGCGGATCGACGCAGGCGAGGGGATCTGCGAGCCCGACGATGGCGAAGAGTGGCTGGCGCTCGATCCCTCCATCCCCGCCGCGCTGCTGGAGCAGGACGGTAGGGCGCGCCGGAGCGCGGGAGTCTACTATACGCCACCTGCGCTCGCGGCGGAGCTGGCGCGCAAAGCGGTGGATCATCTGATTGCTGAATATGACAGCGCCCGGGAGCAGGATGCCGCGCTCGCATCGGCAAGCGTGCTGGAGATGGCGGTGGGAGCCGGAGGGCTGCTGGTTGCGTGGGTGCGCGAAGTGGCCCGGCGGCGTTATCGGTTGGCGGAGACGTGGGGCGAGGTACGTGAGCTCCCGGCACTGAAGCGAGCGGCGGCGGAGCGGGTTTACGGTGTCGATCCCGACGCGGCGGCGCTCGCCATTGCGCGCTGGCGGCTGCGGCGGGAGGCCGGTGCGGAGGGGCAGCTATGCCAGGCGGATTTTCTGGAATCGGGCGGCTGGGCGCGGCGAAAGTTTCAGGTCATCATCGGCAATCCCCCTTGGGGCGCAGAGCCGGATCGTCGGCATCGCGAAGCGCTCAAGCAGCGCTATCCGCAGCTTCCCGCGCTTGCCCCCGATCGTGCGCTTGCCTTCGTCTGTCGTGCGCTGGAGCTGCTCCAACCGGAGGGAATCCTCGCGGCGTTGCTTCCCGGGGCGTGGCTCCAGACCGGCTCTGCGGAAGGCTTCCGGCGCTGGCTGCTGGAGCGCGATGTAAGGGAACTGGTGGAGTACGGTGATGGTGCGTTTTCCGGCGCGGTGGTGGAATCGCTGCTGATGATCACGCGGCAGGCGGCGGCTCGGGCGAGCGAGCGTCGCATGCTCTGGCTCGACGATCCCCGTGCGCGGATTCGCCCCCGCGTATCGGCCTCGGAAGCGGAGCAGGTGATGCGACTGCGGCAGGCCCACCCGGCTTTTGGCGACCTTTGCACGATCCGCTGGGGGATCAAGCCGTATCAGGTCGGGCGCGGCGTCCCCAAGCAGACGCGCGAGATCGTGGCGCAGCGCCCGTTTCATGCCGACGCACCGCAGGGGCCGGAATGGAAACCGCTGATCGTCGGCGGCGATGTTGACCGCTATCGGGTCACCTTTCATCATACCCGATATCTCCGCTACGGCCCGTGGCTGATGTACCCCTCCGACGAAGCGCTGATGATGGGGCCCAAGCTGCTGCTCCGCCAGACTTGCGATACCCTGCGATGCGCCTATGACGACTCCGGG
This sequence comes from Chthoniobacter flavus, assembly GCA_040392045.1. GTDB lineage: Bacteria > Verrucomicrobiota > Verrucomicrobiia > Chthoniobacterales > Chthoniobacteraceae > DATMFV01. The sequence goes on from JBEBWR010000182.1 coordinate 2,001, forward strand.
CTCTACGCGCAGAACTCGCTCTTTCTTCTTCACAGCACCACTCTCCCGCTTCATTACCTGCTGGCGCTGATCAATTCGCGCCTTCTCGGGTCGCTCTACCGCATGCTGAACCCCCAGCAGGGAAAAATCTTCGCCGAGATTCGTCCTGACATCATCCGGATGCTCCCCATCGCGCGCGGGACCGCCGGGGAGGAAGAAGAGCTCGCCACGCTCGCCCGGGAGGTAACCCGTCGGGCAGGTAGGGAGACCGCCGCGCTGGAGGCTGAGATCGATCGCCGCGTGGAGGCGCTATATCGCGTCGGGGACGCGGGATAACCTCTTTTCGTCAGAGCCCCAGCGCCGTCCTGAGCTGAACCGTGGCGTCGGCAAAGGCCTGTCGGCTTTCATCCAGCCGCTCGGGTGTCAGGTCGCGGATGTATTTCCAGTGAGCGCCGCTGATATTGGTATAATAATCAGCGATTACTGAGTCTCCATTGTTGATGGCATCCGTCAGCTCCGGAGATTTGGGGTTCACCGCCTGTGCGGCATTCAAAGCACGCTGCAATGCTTCCAGATAGCGGACATCGTCGATCCCGGCGCGAAACGCCTCCCATGCGAGGGTGGGGATCGGATCTCCATTGGCGTCAGGATAGGCAACCGCCGCCTGAAAGCTGGTTGTATAGGCATCCTGTGGATAATCCTGATAGCTCCAGGCGGTGGAACCCATATAGCCACATCGGGTGCTATAAAGTCCGACGACCCCACGGAAGTACAACGGATATGAGATGCTCGACTGCCAGTAGGAAATCGGCTTGAAATTTTTGTCTCTGGCATAGGCGACCGCGGCATTGTCCGGACCGTGGAAGACGGTTAGTGAATAAACCGGCCGATCCAGAACATCTTTCAGCGCATCCTGAGTGGCTACAGAGTTGATCGCCGAGAAGGTGTGGAATCCATTCGTCAGGGTCCATTGACATTGCGCGAGCATGGCGTTGATCTCCGCCGTGCCATGCGGCTCGTCAATGCCGGTGTAATAAAGGTCCGGAAAGCCCCGGCTCAATGCTTCGTCGACCTGATTCTGAGCGCTGATGATCCCGGAACTGCCTGCCTGATAAGGAGGTTTGATCATGACAGTGGGCGCACGGTCTGTCAGGTCTGCGTCAACGAGGAAGTCCAGTCCGTCTTTCAAATCCTGAGTGGTGGTGACACCGTAAATCGTCGCCGCGTTGACTCCATGGCGTTTCTGATCTTCAAGCTCTGCGAGATAGCGGCTGGGGCTGACATAGGTACTGCTGGAAGGGATGATACTTTGAGCAGGGTAGTATATTGAATAATATCCTGTGGGTTCCTCCAGCCCTACGTTCTTCACTTCCAGGGAGACTGGCAACGTTTTCGAAACCGGTCCGGAAAGGGTAACGGTCCCGGTGTAGGTGCCTGCCGGTGAGCCCGAAGGAACACGAACGGTCAGCCAGATCTGTCGGCTCTGATGGGCTGCGATCGAAGTATGGCAGGTTGCCCCTCCATAGCCGCCTTGAGCGCCGGTGGGTGGAATGGTCTGGCCGCGGTCATCGCGCAGGAGGAGATCCGGAAGCAGTGTGTCTCCGATGACTTTATTATAGGTCTCCTGAAACAGGGTCAGAAGACGCCTCCGGAGATGCACCACCCGGATATCGATTTCTGAAGTCGGAATGGTGGCCGAAGGCGTTCCGCTTTTCGTTAGCGAACTGATCGAAACCGACAGGTCACTCATCCCCGAGAGCGCGCGGATGGAAAACGTTCCATTCACATATTGATCAGCGGCCCCCCATAGATTGAGCGTCGATAGAATCTCATTGGTGGCCGGTACATGGTCGTTCAGCGCTTCGCCGTATGGAGCCGCCGTAGCCAGTACCACGCCCGAACTGCCAAGATGCGCATCGCTCCGATAGGTGCGGGGCGCTCTTACAACCGGATTCAGCACGACTTCCGGGAGCAGGTTGTCGACGGGATTAAAATTCGGATCTGCCGAAAATGCGATGGCGTCGAAGATTCCTCCTCCGATGGCGATATCCACATGGTGCTGCCCGGACGTGATATTGGCGTTCCCTACGTGCTCCCACACATAAGTCCCCAATCCCGGTAAGCTGTCGAGATAGCCACTCCCTCCGCTAATCGCCGATCCTTCATCAATCGTGATACTGCGGGTTCCCATGTTATACCGTCTGACAAAGACCCCGTAGGTCGCCGTCGCGGGAAAGTCAGCGACCCAGGTCAGCTTTCCTGTTCCCCACGCTGTCACATCGCCGGTAGGAAAGCGGCCGTTATAGACTTCCCTGATGGGATAGAGTCCCCAGGCCGGAATCAATTTGTCTACCGTGGTCCAGAAGGTTTCCGCGCCGATTTTCGCTACCGTGATTTCGCCTATCCGATTTGCCTGACCGGACGGTCGATTGCAGTAAAAGGCTGCCTGATCAAACAGATAGGTCGGATTGGTGGACGCCGAAAGGGTATCGTTAACAATCAGATCCCCCTCCCACCGGACCTGTCTCTTATAAGTTCCGTCAGTCAGCCGCTTGATGAGATAGGTGACCTGATAAACCCCTGTATCTTCCATCAGCATACTGATCGGCAGCGAAACGCTGAGGTTCTTGTCGTCTCCGATCGGAGACGCGCCGCCGGTATAGTCCTGTATGAGGTGCGTGCTACCCGAGTTTCCGAGGCGCATCACTAGCGTTGCGGTCCCGGAAAGGGCCGTCCGCCTGATGCTCATTTGCAGGAGCAGCGTCTCGTCAACCCCGAGCGTCACACCCGGAAATCCGGCATACATTGTCGTGTCCACCGAGTTGCCATGATGATTGCTCAGAACATAGCCATAGGGATTGGCGGCGGTTTGGAAGGCGGGGTCCACCGCGATTTCCCAACTCGTACCGGTCGCGAACGGGCTGCTCATCCACCATCGCAGCGCAGACGGGTTCCTCGTGCCGAGCTGAAAATCATCATCAATGAGCGCGACCGCAAAGCAGTGATGAGAGGAGATGATAGCGACCGCTATCATGGCAATAATAGATCGCATTTTTAATAACATAACTTATGGCGTCAAAGTTCATGTGTGATTGTTAAGTCGCCGTTATTGTCGTCATGATCGGGCGACAACATCCGGGGGCAATCCAGCCACAGACAGTGGTTGGGAAGCTCAAGGTTCATGGCGTTTGAGCGCCACGATGCTCAGGCAGGCGATAGAAGGGACCGGGGCTTCTGTTCGAATCCGGGGGGAAGCGATAATGGCGGAGCGTAAATAGCTCGCAGATTCCTATTCGATTTCCGTCCATTTGAAATGGACGTTCGTCAGGGCTGAAGACGCGAGAGAGCAGGGGCGGGTGAAAGGGATTATGTGGTATTCATCAGGCCTCCATAATCGTTGAGGTTCGTATTTGAACTTCGTCGTACTTTATAGGTCATTGTAATGACCGTCAATCTATTTCCGCGCTAGATACACCCTTTCGCAGCAGCCTTTGGCATTGGAGCTGCTGCGCCGGGGGCGACCTCCGCATGGAGGCGCTTTATCCTACCGCAAAGCTTATCCCCGATGCGGTGTTCAGCGTACCGATCCCTTCGATGCGGCTGGTGGCGGCAAGCTGGAAAGCGCCGGAGGTCGAGCTGATCACCCCTTCGTTCAGGCGGATGGCCCCCCCATCCGCGCGGATCGCCTCAAATGCGAAAATCAAGCTGCATGCCTGTCAAATCGTCCGGGAACGGCCCCCTTTACGGCTGGAAGCTTCTTTCTTTCCTGACTTGACCGGGGCCTGATAGGCATTGTGGGAATACACCGCCGATGCCGACCAACCCCACCCCCTGGCAGCAACTGCTCGACACCGTTTACGAAATCCATTCCGCAGGCGACCACACCAGCTTCAGCGAGCGGGTCGTTACGGGATTAAGTCGCCTGATCGCCGCAGATGTCGTCGTCTTCTTCGTTCTCGACACGAAGGCGCAACGCATTCTCACGCACATGTCGCCCCCGCTTCATACGGCGGAGGAAATCGCATATTACACCACGCATTCCAATGAGCATCCGCTGGGCACTCACTATCTACGCAATCCCGACGCACCGGCGCTCCGCATTTCCGATGTGATCAGCGAGGCAGAATGGCTGGCGAGCGACCACTACCGCCACTGCCTCCAACGCCTCGGGCTTAACCACGGTGTCGTGCTGCCTGTAAAAATCGACGAATCCATCATCGTCGCACTCTCCTTCAGCCGCCGCACGCCCGATTTCACGCGGGAAGACTGCGATCTGCTCGACGCCTTTGCCCCGCACCTGCGTCTCGCCTGGCAACGACACGAGAACCCGTGGGCCGACCGCCGCGCACTCGAAAGCTGCGGCCGCCTGCAGAGTCTCGGCCTCTCCCCGCGCGAAAGCGAAGTCCTTTTCTGGATGACCGAGGGCAAGCTCAACCGCGAGATCGCAACGCTGCTCGGCC
>JBEBWR010000183.1:0-6339 GCA_040392045.1 Chthoniobacter flavus
ACCAGCCGCCGACCGTAGCGGTCTCCGATCGGGCCGCCCACGAGCGTGCCCAGCGCGATGGCAAAGGCGAAGGCGAAGAGGTGAAGCTGGGCATTTTTCACGGAGATGCCGAAGTTGTCGATCAGGTAGAACATGTAGAAGCTGTTGATCGACGTGATGTAGATATACTTCGAGAAAATCAGCGCCAGCAGGATCAGGATCGCGCCGACGATCCGCTTGCGCGAGAGATTGTGCGGCTCAAAGGCCGGTTTGCGGCGGGGTCGCGTGCGGAGGTCCGCGAGGTGCGACCGGTACCAGCGCCCGATCCATGCGGGCAGCGCCATGACGATCACCCCCGCGGCAACAAACCAGCCGAGCTGCGGCAGCCGCACGACCAGCACGGCGACCAGCGGCCCGAACGCGTTCCCGGCGTTACCCCCAAGCTGAAACACCGACTGCGCCAGCCCGAAGCGGCCCCCCGAAGCGAGGTGAGCGATGCGGGAGGCTTCGGGGTGAAAGATCGCCGAGCCGCCGCCCATCAGCCCCGCTCCCCAGAGAATATCATGAAAGCCGGTCGCCATCGCCATCAACGTCAGGCCGACCATGATCAGGGTAAATCCGACCAGCAGCAGGTAGGGCTGAGGCCGTCGGTCGGTGAGGTAGCCTACGACCGGCTGGAAGACCGAGGAGACGATATGGAAGATAAAAGTGATCAGGCCGACCTGCGCGAACGTGAGCGCAAACGACTCGCGAAACAGCGGGTAGAGCGCGACCGGAACGGACTGGAGAAAGTCGTTAATGAAATGCGATCCGCTAATCCCGGCGAGAATGGCGATAAGCGTCCGGTTCTCCGCTTCTCCGGGGGACGAGGAGTGCCCGGCGGCGGCGTCCGGGGGGAGGTCGTCGTTGGCGGCAAGAGTGGACATATCGCCACATGATGGCCCACGCCGGATCGAAAGCAACGCGAGTCACGGGTGCGAATCGGGGTGTTGATGGTATTTTTCTCGGATTTTCCGGCGAAAGCTCCCAGGTGCTTCCCCGGCCATCCGACGGAAGAACCGGCTGAAATACGACGGGTCCTTGAAATGGAGCGAGTAGGCGATTTCGGAGATGGACAGCGAGGAATGGAGCAGCAGACGCTTGGCCTCCAGCAACTGGCGATCCCGGAGGACGGCCCCGGCGGATTGGCCCATCTCCTGATGCACCATGTCGTTGAGATGATTGGGCGTGACCTTCAGGAGCGCGGCATAGTCGGCCAGCGCGTGATGCGAAGCGAAATGCTGCTCCACCGCGAGCCGGAACTGGTGCGCGAGCTGTGCCGAGCGATGGGTTCCGTTCATTCCTCCCGCCGGTGCGTAGAGACGGGCGGCGCGGGTAAAGAGGATCTGCAAATACGAGCGGATCACCTCCTGCATTCCCCGTCGGGCTTCGACGTACTCGCGGTGCAGCTCCGCGAAAATCGCGCGGCACCAGACGGCATCCTCCGGCGTAAGGCGGATCAGCGGCTCCACTCCCGGGCGGAAGAAGAACGGGAATTCCAGCAGCCGACTCGGCGGCGGGACTTCGCCGTCGTAGAACGCCTGCGAAAACGAGATGAACCACCCGGGGAAACCTCCCGCGGCGATCAGCGAATGGACCTGCCCGGGGCTGGAGAAGATCAGCGTGGGGCTGTCGAGGGAGTAGTCGATGAAGTCATGCATCAGGCTGCACGGGCCTTCCGGCAGGAAGACCTGAAAGAACGGGTGCAGGTGCGGCGTGGAGCGGTGGGGATGATGGAGAAAGGAGTTCTCCATCGTCTCCATGGCGAACTCGCCCGCCTCGGGTCGATGCTGGCGGTACTCGTCCAGCTCGAAAACGGGGATGGCGCGGCGGTTCATGGCATGAAAAACTCGTTTACAACTCGTCTCTCAGCAAGGCCCGGACGGCTTCCGGCGTGGTAACGGGCGCTTTGCAGGTGAAATCGCGGCAGAGGTAAAGCGCGGGTTCTCCGTGGATCGGCTGCATGGCGTTGAGCGCGGGGATGCGCTCGCCAAGCCACCGCTGGCCTGCGCCGCCGTCGGCGAAGAGGAGCGCTTTGTGCGGTAGGAAATCGGCATGGATCTCGCGCAGGATCGGCTCGGCGTCCACCGGGTTCCCGGCGATGACAAGCTGGTGCGGTCGTCCGAGGCTCTGCTCGACGGCGGTAAGCAACTGTGGGGCTGCGGCGGGCATTTTGACGATCTGCGTGGAGAAGGCGCGGAGCGTGGCCTCGCCGCGGGCGGTCCAGCGCGGGTCGTGGAGCAGTTGCCCGAGTCGCAGGGTGTTAAGAGCGGCGACGGAGGCAGGGGCAGGCTCCGCGCCGTCGTAGTCCTCCCGCATCCGGACGAGGACGCTTGGGTCCGCCCCGGTAGTGGAGAAGTAGCCGCCATCGGGTGCTGCGAAGAGGCGCTCCTGCGTTTCCTGAAGTTCGACAGCCCACTGAAGCCAGCGGATTGCGCCGGTGGCTTCGTAGAGATCGAGCAATCCCTGAACGAGGAAGGCGTAGTCGCTGGCAAAGCCGGGGATCGCGGATGCGCCTTCGCGGTAGCTGCGGAGAAGCTCGCCGGAGGGGGTGCGGAGATGGTCGTGAAGGAAAGTAGCGGCGCGTTCGGCGGCTTGGGCATAGCGCGGCTCTCCAAGCACTTGTGCGGCGCGGGCAAGCGCGGAGAGAGTGAGGCCGTTCCACGCGGTGATGATCTTGTCGTCCAGATGCGGTCGGTGGCGCGCGCTCCGGGCCTCCAGTAGTACCGCACGGCTGCGGGAGAGCGAGGCGGTGATTTCTTCGACGGGCTGATGGAGTGCGGCGGCGAGTTCCTCGTCGGTGAACCGGCGGATCAGTGTGTTTTTCCCGACAAACTCCTGATGCGGATCGCTGCCTTCAGGGGCGTTGCCCATCGGTTCCACGCCGTAAGCGCGGCAGAAGAGCGCGGCGTCCTCTGCGGGGAGAAGGGCTTCGATCTCCGCTTGTGTCCAGACGTAAAAGGCGCCCTCGCTTTTCTCGCCGGAGCCGTTGGCGACAAGGCTGTCGGCGTCCTCGGCGGAATAGAAGGCGCCTTCGGGAGAGGTCATGTCGCGCAGGATGTAGTCGAGCGTGCCCCGGGCGACGTTGGCGTAGAACGGGTCGCGGGTGCGCTGAAAGGCATCGAGGTAGATGCTGGCGAGCTGCCCCTGATCGTAGAGCATTTTCTCGAAGTGGGGGATGTGCCAGAAGCGGTCGACGGAGTAGCGGTGAAAGCCGCCGCCGAGGTGATCGTACAGCCCGCCGTCGGCCATTTTCCGGAGGGTGAAAAGGGTCATGTCCCGGGCCTGCTCGCCTTCAGCCGTGTGAGGAGCGCGGGCGTGCATCCGGAGCAGGAAGTGGAGCGTGACGGGGCGGGGGAACTTCGGCGCGTTGGAAAAGCCGCCTTCCTCCGGCTCGTACTGATGAGCGATCTGCCCGACGGCGAAGCGGAGCGTTTCGTCCGTAAAGGCCGGAGCGTTCTCCTCCGAGCCGGGCGTGGCGGCGTAGGCGCGGAGCATGGTGAGCGTTTCCTCGCCGTGTGCCTCAATGCGCGGGCGGTCGACGCGCCAGGCTTCGGCGATGCGGCGCAGGAGGGTGGAGAAGCCCGGCTTGCCCCAGCGGTCCTCGGGCGGAAAATAGGTGCCGCCGAAGAAGGGAGTGAGCGCGGGGGTGAGGAAGACGGTCATCGGCCAGCCGCCGCTGCCGGTGGTGGCCTGCACGTAGGTCATGTAGATCTGGTCGATGTCGGGGCGCTCCTCGCGGTCGACCTTGATGGAGACGAAATGCTCGTTGAGCAGCGCGGCAATAGCGGGGTTCTCGAACGATTCGTGCTCCATGACGTGGCACCAGTGGCAGGTGGAGTAGCCAATGGAGAGAAAGATCGGCATCTGCTTTTCGCGGGCTTTGGCAAAAGCGGCCTCGCCCCAGGCGTACCAATCGACGGGATTGGACTGGTGCTGAAGCAGGTAGGGCGATTTTTCGTACTGGAGCCGGTTCATTCCAGGCATGCTACGGGAAAACGCTCCGGACGACCATCTCTCCGGCGCATTTCTTTACGGCGAAAAAAGCGAAACCTCCGCGCGGAGCAGAAGCAGCGAATACGATTTGCGCGATGCCTGCTTGACAAGAAGGGCGGTTGAAGGAATAGAGCGTGGCCTTTCGCGCCGCTTCCTCTCCCCACTTGAAGGCCTTTTTTGATGCAACGCCCCCCTGCTTTACGCTCCCTTTTCCTCCCGCTCGCTCTTGTCGGGGCGGTTCTGATTTTTCTGACAGGGTGCGCGTCGGGACCGGGAGCGAGAGATGTGCGTGATTTTCATACGGTCGTGATTGACGCAGGGCATGGAGGGCATGATTCCGGGGCGATTTCGCACGGGCGGCGCGGAGGTGTGGTTCGCAAGGGGCGCAAGCGGGTGCGCGTTGCCTCGGTACCAAGGCTGCGCGAGAAGGATATCAACCTCAATGTGGCGAAAAAAGTGGAGGCCGGACTGAAGGCGCATGGGTTCCAGACCGTGATGACGCGCCGCGACGACCGTTTCATACCGCTCGACACGCGGGCGGCGATTTCCAATCAATACCGCAAGTCGGTCTTTCTTTCGATTCACTTCAATCACTCTCCCAAGCGTCATGTGCACGGGGCAGAGGTTTACCACAACGACAAGGGGACGGCGCTGTTCTCCAAGCGGATCCTGCGGTCGCTTGATGGCGTGCCGGGGATCTCGTCGCGTTTTGTGAAAACGGCCAATTTCCGGGTGCTGCGAAAGTCGGATGGCCCGGCGATTCTTGTGGAGAGCGCTTATCTGAGCAATCACGCCGAGGCGGTGCGCTGCATGGACCCGGCTTATCAGCAGCAGATCGCTGACGCGATTGTTCAGGCGGTGGCCGACCAGCGCCACCCCGCCGGAGGGCGCTGATCGGAGAGGGGGAGGAGCCCCCATTTTTGAGGAGTGCGAAGGCCGGAGAAGTACGGTATAAGCTCAGCGGATATGACTTCGATTGCCCTCCCATCCGCCGTCCGGCTCATTGAGCAGCCCTCCGGGATGTCGCGTCTTGAGATTTCAACCCCGCTGGCGTCCGCCTCCGTCACGCTTTACGGTGCGCAGGTCGCTCATTTTACGCCGGTCGGCGAAGACCCGGTGCTTTTTTTCAGCAGTGAGAGCTATTGCACGCCCGGGAAACCGATGCGAGGCGGCGCACCGGTCATCTTCCCGTGGTTCGGAGCACATCCGACCGATTCGGAAAAGCCGGCCCACGGGTTTGCCCGTACCCGCGACTGGACGCTCGAATCCGCCACGCAAAAGGAGAATGGCGAGGTCACGCTCGTCCTCCGGCTCGAACCTGACGCCGAAGCGCTCCGTCTCTGGCCCGAGGGGGGCAGCGATTGGGTGCTGTGCCACCGCATCGTCATCGGCAAAGAGCTGACCATGGAGCTGGAAGTGCAGAATCGCGGCGGGTCGATCCTCGCTTTCGAAGATGCCCTTCATACCTACTTCGCCATCAGCGATATCCGGGAGATCGAAGTGCGCGGGCTGGAGAGTACGGAATACCTGACCGTCATTGAGGATGCCCCCCGCAAGCGTCAGCCCGCCGAGCCGATCCACTTTGAGCGCGAAACCGACCGCGTCTATCTCAGCACCGCCGGGCAGGTGGAGATCGTTGATGCGGCGCGTACCATCGCGATCCGCAAGGAAGGCGCTGCCAGCGTGATCGTCTGGAATCCCTGGACGGAAAAGGCTGCGCGACTGGCCGATCTCGGCGATGACGAATGGCCCGGCATGGTGTGCGTCGAAACCGGCAACGTCCGTGACAACGGTATCCGGCTTCCCTCCGGCGGCACGCACCGCAGTACCACCCGCATCAGCGTTCAGCATTAACCATTTGCGCTGCCATGTCCCGACCCGACAAAAAGAAAATCGCCACTGATGGAGAAACCAATATAGGCGCAGGCTTCTTTCAGGCCTTTGCCGGTTTGAACGCCGAAGGCCTTCCGAGCGGCCCTGACGCCCCGACAGAAGCCGCCCCGCCTGCCTCCGGGCGTAAGCCGGGGCGGGTAGTGTTGCGCAAAGAGACGGCACATCGAGGGGGCAAAGTGGTCATCGTTATCGACGGTTTTGAGCCGCACCACAGCGAGGAGCAAATTGCCGCACTGGGGAAAAAACTGCGCTCCGCCTGCGGTTGCGGCGGCGCCGCCAAGGGGCGCGTATTGGAATTGCAGGGTGACAATGCCGTGAAAATTCGGGAGCTCCTCCAACGGGAAGGGTTTGCCGTTGCGGGCGTGAAGTAAGATTTCATCAGCCTTAGCGGTCGGGAGTAAAAATTTTTAGAAAAAGTCGATTGACGGTAGG